>NZ_NEGF01000010.1:0-137715 GCF_002135195.1 Acinetobacter terrae | reverse complement strand
GCAGAAGTATACGTACTTTCTAAAGAAGAGGGTGGTCGTCATACACCATTCCTTAACGGTTACCGTCCACAATTCTATTTCCGTACCACTGACGTAACTGGCGCAATCCAATTACAGGAAGGCGTGGAAATGGTTATGCCGGGTGACAACGTTGAAATGTCAGTAGAACTAATTCACCCAATCGCAATGGACCCAGGTCTACGTTTTGCGATCCGTGAAGGTGGTCGTACAGTTGGTGCTGGTGTTGTTGCTAAAGTAACTGCATAATACGATAAGTTAAAATTACAGGTCGGGGACTCTGGTTCCCGATTTGTATTATAGGTCAGTAGTTCAATTGGTAGAGCGTCGGTCTCCAAAACCGAATGTTGGGGGTTCGAGTCCCTCCTGGCCTGCCATTTTTTTAAAAAAAAACTTGATGCTGGTTAAATTGTCATATAATAAGTCGCGAAGCCTACGACGAGTACAAAAATGTCGAATGATAAATCGCGTGACGCATTAAGCGAAGCGCCAATTCCACAAAGAAATAATCCTGCTGAAGTTGTTAATTCTGGGTCTCCTTTAGATATAGTTCTATGGGTTATCGCATTGATTTTATTAGTCGGTGCGGCCATGGCGGGTCAGTATTTGCCAGCATATTGGGCGCCTGCGAATAATGTTGGTGTGCGCGTTGCTGTGATTTTGGCTTGTATCGTAGTGGCTTTAGGTTTATTATACGCCACCCATCAAGGCAAAGGCTTTGTTCGTTTATTGAAAGATGCACGAATTGAGTTACGTCGTGTGACTTGGCCGACCAAGCAAGAAACAGTGACCACATCTTGGCATGTTCTTGCAGTTGTTGTAATCGCTTCCATTGTTTTATGGTGTTTTGATTACATTTTAGGCTGGTTAATGAAGTTTATTATCGGGTAAGAGAGCTATGAAACGTTGGTACATTATTCATGCCTATTCAGGTTATGAAAAACAGGTGTTACGCTCGCTTAATGATCGAATCCAGCGTAGCGCTGTAGCCGATAGCTTTGGTGAAGTCCTCGTTCCGACTGAAGAAGTCGTAGAAATGAAGGATGGTAAGAAGCGTAAATCAGAGCGTAAATTCTTTCCTGGCTATGTATTAGTTGAAATGGAAATGAACGATGATACTTGGCACATTGTTAAAGAATGTCCAAAAGTATTAGGTTTCATCGGTGGTACTGCAGAAAAACCTGCACCCATTACGCAAAAAGAAGCTGATGCGATTCTTGCGCGTGTACGCAATACTGGTGAAGCACCTCGTCCTAAGACGATGTTTGAACCAGGCGAAGAATTACTTGTTATTGATGGTCCATTCACCGACTTTAAAGGCGTGGTGGAAGAAGTTCAATACGAGAAGTCACGTTTAACGTTGACCATTAATGTATTCAATCGACCAACTCAAGTTGAGCTCGAATTTCGCCAAGTCGAAAAAGCGAACTAATTTAAGTTGGTTGGAAAACGCCCGATTTGTTATGGATTGGGCATTGTTGTTGTAACGGTTATCGTTACTTGAAATCATTGGGGAGCCTTCATCGGCGTTTGCACCCAGAGGTAATTTGAAATGGCTAAGAAGATTGACGGCTATATCAAGCTGCAAGTTCCAGCTGGTAAAGCGAATCCATCTCCACCGATTGGTCCTGCACTAGGTCAACGTGGTGTTAACATCATGGCATTCTGTAAAGAATTCAATGCTGCTACACAAAAAGTTGAAGCTGGTCTACCAATTCCTGTAGTGATTACTGTGTACAACGATAAGTCGTTCACATTCATTATGAAAACTCCGCCTGCTGCTATTCTTCTTAAGAAAGCTGCTGGTATTCAAAAGGGTTCAGCTGTACCTAACAAAACTAAAGTTGGTAAGTTGACTCGCGCTCAATTAGAAGAAATTGCGACTACTAAAGAACCAGATTTAACTGGTGCTGATTTAGACGCACGTGTACGTACCATTGCTGGTTCTGCGCGTTCTATGGGCTTGGAAGTGGAGCTATAAGACATGGCTAAATTAACTAAACGTCAAAAAGCCATCGCTGCTGCTGTTGAAGCGAACAAAGTTTACACTTTGGAAGAAGCAGTACAAGTTCTTAACACTATTCCTGCTGTTAAATTCAAAGAATCTTTGGATGTTTCAGTAAACCTTGGTGTTGACCCTCGTAAATCTGACCAAGTTGTTCGTGGCGCGACTACACTTCCTGCAGGTACTGGTAAAACTGTACGTGTTGCTGTGTTTGCTCAAGGCGCTGCTGCTGAAGCTGCTAAAGCTGAAGGCGCGGACATCGTTGGTTTTGAAGATCTTGCTGAAAGCATTCAAGCTGGTAACTTAGACTTCGACGTAGTAATTGCTGCTCCAGATGCAATGCGCGTTGTTGGTAAGTTGGGTACGATCCTTGGTCCACGTGGCTTAATGCCTAACCCTAAAGTGGGTACTGTAACTCCTGACGTAGCTAACGCTGTTAAAAACGCGAAAGCTGGTCAAGCACGTTACCGTGTAGACAAAGCGGGTATCATCCACGCTGCGATTGGTCAAGTTGGCTTTGATGCTGCTGCGATCCGTCAAAACCTTGAAGCTCTTGTAGCTGACCTTAAGAAAGCAAAACCTGCTACTTCTAAAGGTATCTACATCCAAAAGATCACTTTGAGCTCAACTATGGGTCCTGGTCTTGTTGTTGATGTAGCAAACGTTTCTAAATAAGTCTCGACTTATTACAGAATTTTAAAGCCCTGAGTAAAATTTGAAGCACTGCTTCAAATTTTACGCAAGAGAAACCAGTTTTGGTTCACTTGCGAACTTAGGCAAACTTTGAATTGATAAATATTTGTTTATCAGCGTCAAAGACCTCGGGCGAGGGGAGTTCTTCGGAACTCACTTCTTAAAAGTCCAGTCCGAGTAGACGCGGTGGTGTGATTTGTTCATCCTCCGCGTGTTAGTCCAGTGATGGATTAACGAATTGGGAGTGTGCTTCGCGTAAGCACATAAATCACCGTTAGGAGGTTTTACAATGGCTCTTCTTATCGAAGGCAAAAAACAGATCGTAGCTGAAGTAACTGAAGTTGCTTCTACTGCATTTGCTGCTGTTGTTGCTGACTACCAAGGTTTAACTGTTGGGCAATTAACTGCTCTTCGTGTTGAAGCTCGTAAACTAGGTGTTGCTACACGCGTTGTACGTAATACTTTGGCGAAACGCGCTCTTCAAGATACTCAATTCAATATCTTGAATGACAACCTCGTTGGTCCAACAATCTTAGCTTTCTCTACTTCTGAAGACGACATGGGCGCTGCTGCTCGTTTGTTCGAAGAATTTGCGAAAACTAACAAAGCATTTGAACTTAAAGCTGCTGCATTTGATGGCAAACTTTATCAAGGCGAAGAAATTAGCGTTATCGCGAACCTTCCGAACCAAGAAAAAGCGCTTACTATGCTTGCCTCTGTTCTTCAAGCTCCTATTTCGAAATTGGGTCGCTTACTTACAGCGCTTCAAGAGAAAAACGAAGCTCCAGAAGTTACAGAAGTTACAGAAGCTTAAATTCACTTTCACACCATTCAATACCCATTTGGAGTTACTCTCATGGCTTTAACAAACGAAGAAATCCTAAACGCAGTTGCTGAAAAAACTGTTCTTGAACTTGTAGAACTTATTTCTGCTTTCGAAGAAAAATTCAATGTATCTGCTGCTGCAGTTGCTGTAGCTGCAGGTCCTGCTGCTGCTGCTGCTGAAGAGCAATCAGAATTCAATGTTGAATTGACTTCTTTCGGCGCGAACAAAGTTGCTGTAATTAAAGCAGTTCGTGAAGTTACTGGTCTTGGCTTGAAAGAAGCTAAAGACATGGTTGAAAGCGCTCCAGCTATCCTTAAAGAAGGCGTTTCTAAAGAAGAAGCTGCTGAACTTAAAGCTAAGCTTGAAACTACTGGTGCTACAATTACTGTTAAGTAATGGTGCCAGGGGTCAATTTTTAAATTGATCCCGAAATTTGGCTGATGGCTCTTGGGTCATCAGCCTTTTTGCGTTACAATAATCGGCTCGATTTTTGTTTGATTGATGTAAAAACCGTCAATTATTATAATAAATCAATAAAATCAAATGTTTACCAATATTTATCATATTTGAAAATATTGCTAAGCGTTTTAATACCACTAAAAATTGCAGCATTTGTAAAAAGTGGTGGCCATATCGGCCTGTGTAATTCCTTCTAGGCTCGTTCTGCAGGCGGGCTTAGTTTACTTTCCGAGGACTCCAGATGGCATACTCATATACCGAAAAGAAACGGATCCGTAAGAATTTTGGTAAATTGCCTAGCGTCATGGATGCTCCGTACTTGCTTTCGATTCAAGTCGACTCGTACAGAACATTCCTACAAGATGGCAAAACTCCAAAAAACCGCGAAGATATCGGTCTCCAAGCCGCATTTCGTTCAGTTTTTCCTATTGAAAGTTATTCTGGCAATGCTGCTTTAGAATTTGTTGAGTATAGTCTTGGTAAGCCTGAGTTTGATGTGCGTGAATGTATTTTACGTGGTTCGACTTATGCAGCACCAATGCGCGTAAAAATTCGTTTGATCATCAAAGATCGCGAAACTAAATCAATTAAAGACGTACGTGAACAAGAAGTGTACATGGGCGAAATGCCGCTCATGACCGAAAATGGTACCTTTGTCATCAATGGTACTGAGCGTGTAATTGTGTCTCAATTACATCGTTCACCAGGTGTATTCTTTGACCACGATAAAGGCAAAACTCACTCTAGCGGTAAAGTTCTTTATTCAGCACGTATCATTCCTTACCGTGGTTCATGGTTGGATTTTGAATTCGATGCAAAAGACCTTGTCTTTGTACGTATTGACCGTCGTCGTAAATTACTCGCGACTGTTGTACTTCGTGCATTAGGTTATAGCAACGAACAAGTCCTAGACATGTTCTATGAAAAAGTCCCTGTCTATCTTGACATGGGTAGCTACCAAATTGACCTTGTGCCTGAACGCCTGCGCGGTGAAATGGCTCAATTCGACATTCTTGATGCTGACGGCAAAGCGATTGTTGAACAAGGTAAACGTATTAATGCACGTCATGTACGTCAAATGGAAGCATCTGGCTTAACCAAGCTTTCTGTTCCTGACGAGTACTTGTACGAACGTATTACTGCTGAAGACATCCCATTGAAAGATGGCGACGTAATTGCTGCAAACACCGTATTGAGCCATGAGATCATGGTGAAGATTGCAGAAGGCGGCGTTAAGCAGTTCAATATTTTGTTCACCAATGACATCGACCGTGGTTCTTTCGTTGCGGACTCTTTACGTGCGGATACGACTTCAGGTCGTGAAGAAGCACTTGTAGAAATCTACAAAGTAATGCGTCCAGGTGAGCCACCAACAAAAGAAGCTGCTGAAAATTTATTCAACAACTTGTTCTTCTCTTCTGAACGTTATGACTTGTCTCCAGTCGGCCGCATGAAGTTCAACCGTCGTTTGGGTCGTCCTTACGAAGTCGGTACAGATCAGAAGTCTCGTGAAGTTGAAGGTATTCTTTCAAATTCAGATATCACAGACGTTCTAAAAACACTTGTTGAAATCCGTAACGGTAAAGGTGAAGTCGACGATATCGATCACTTGGGTAACCGTCGCGTACGTTCAGTCGGTGAAATGACAGAAAACCAATTCCGTGTTGGTTTGGTTCGCGTAGAACGTGCTGTTAAAGAGCGTTTAAGCCAAGCTGAAACAGACAACTTGTCTCCGCAAGATTTAATCAATGCGAAACCAGTTGCTGCTGCAATCAAAGAATTCTTTGGTTCAAGCCAGTTGTCTCAGTTCATGGACCAAAATAATCCATTGTCTGAAATTACACATAAACGTCGTGTATCGGCGCTTGGACCCGGCGGTTTGACACG
Source organism: Acinetobacter terrae (assembly GCF_002135195.1). NCBI lineage: Bacteria > Pseudomonadati > Pseudomonadota > Gammaproteobacteria > Moraxellales > Moraxellaceae > Acinetobacter > Acinetobacter terrae. The sequence goes on along the minus strand of NZ_NEGF01000010.1, from coordinate 131,827 downwards.
TGAACGTGCAGGCTTTGAAGTACGTGACGTACATCAAACTCACTACGGTCGTGTGTGTCCAATTGAGACTCCTGAGGGACCAAACATTGGTTTGATCAACTCACTTTCTGTTTATGCGAAATGTAATAACTTCGGTTTCTTGGAAACACCATACCGCAAAGTTATTGATGGTCGCGTAACAGATGATGTTGAGTATTTATCTGCGATTGAAGAAGTAGGTACTGTGATTGCACAGGCCGATTCTGGCGTAGATAAAGATGGTAAATTAACAGAAGACTTCGTATCAGTACGTCACCAAGGTGACTTCGTACGTATGCCTCCTGAAAAAGTAACGCATATGGATGTATCTGCTCAGCAGATTGTATCTGTTGCAGCATCACTTATTCCATTCCTTGAACACGATGACGCCAACCGTGCGTTGATGGGTTCAAACATGCAACGTCAGGCTGTGCCTACGCTGATTGCTGACAAACCACTTGTCGGTACCGGTATGGAAGCAAACGTAGCGCATGACTCGGGTGTATGTGTTCTTGCGAAACGTGGCGGCCGTATCGAGTTTGTTGATGCGTCACGTGTCGTTATTCGTGTAAACGAAGAAGAAATGATCGCTGGTGAAGCAGGTGTAGATATCTACAACCTGATCAAATATACACGTTCGAACCAAAACACTTGTATTAACCAGAAAGTTCTTGTGAACCTTGGTGATAAAGTGGGTCGTGGCGACGTATTGGCTGATGGTCCATCGACTGACGGTGGTGAATTGGCGCTTGGTCAAAACATGCGCGTAGCGTTCATGACGTGGAACGGTTACAACTACGAAGACTCGATCTTGTTATCTGAACGTGTTCTTCAAGAAGACCGTTTGACTTCGATTCATATTCAAGAATTGTCATGTGTTGCTCGTGATACCAAGTTAGGTGCAGAAGAAATTACTGCCGATATTCCTAACGTTGGTGAAGCTGCACTGTCTAAACTTGATGAATCAGGTATCGTTTATATCGGTGCTGAAGTGACTGCCGGTGACATCCTTGTAGGTAAAGTAACGCCTAAAGGTGAAACCCAGTTAACACCGGAAGAAAAACTGCTTCGTGCAATCTTCGGTGAAAAAGCAGCTGACGTTAAAGACTCATCATTACGTGTGTCTTCAGGCGTTAAAGGTACAGTGATTGACGTTCAAGTGTTTACACGTGACGGTCTTGAAAAAGACGAACGTGCTCAAGCAATTGAAAAAGCGCAATTGGATGCTTACCGTAAAGACTTGAAAGAAGAGTTCAAAATCTTCGAAGAAGCAGCACGTGAACGTATTATTCGCTTGTTGAAAGGTCAAGAATCGAACGGTGGTGGTACAACTAAACGCGGTGACAAACTTTCAGAAGATGTGTTATCTGGTTTAGAGCTTGTTGATCTACTTGAAATTCAACCTGTTGATGAAGGCATTGCTGAACGCCTAACTCAAATTCAAGTATTCTTGAAAGAGAAAGGCATCGAGATTGACGAGAAATTTGCAGAGAAAAAACGCAAACTTTCTACAGGTGATGAACTGACAACTGGCGTATTGAAAGTTGTTAAAGTTTACTTGGCTGTAAAACGTCGCATCCAACCGGGTGATAAAATGGCGGGTCGTCATGGTAACAAGGGTGTTGTATCTAACATCTTGCCAGTAGAAGACATGCCGCATGATGCTAACGGTGTACCTGTTGATATCGTGTTGAACCCACTGGGTGTACCTTCACGTATGAACGTGGGTCAGATTCTTGAAACTCACTTGGGTATGGCTGCAAAAGGTCTTGGCGATAAAATCGACAAGATGTTGCAAGAACAGCGTACCATTGCCGAATTGCGTATTTTCTTAGACAAGATTTATAACAAAGTTGGTGGCGAGCAAGAAGATCTTGATAGCTTGACTGATGATGAAATCTTGGCGCTTTCTAAAAACTTGCGTAAAGGTATTCCTTTAGCAACGCCTGTATTTGATGGTGCTGACGAAGGCCAAATCAAAGAGTTGCTTGAACTTGCAGACATTCCACGTTCTGGTCAAACTGTATTGTTTGACGGACGTACCGGTGAACGTTTTGACCGTCCAGTAACTGTAGGTTACATGTACATGTTGAAACTGAATCACTTGGTTGATGACAAGATGCATGCGCGTTCTACAGGTTCTTACTCACTTGTAACTCAACAACCATTGGGTGGTAAAGCTCAATTCGGTGGTCAGCGTTTCGGTGAGATGGAAGTCTGGGCGCTTGAAGCATATGGCGCAGCTTATACGCTTCAAGAAATGCTTACTGTTAAGTCGGATGACGTTGAAGGCCGTACTCGCATCTACAAGAACATTGTCGATGGTAACCATCATATGGATCCGGGCATGCCTGAATCGTTCAACGTATTGACCAAAGAGATCCGTTCTTTAGGTATCAACATTGAACTGAAAAATGGTGACTAATTAATCCCCCCTGACCCCCCTTTTTCAAAGGGGGGAAAGTTCCCCTCTTTATCAAAGAGGGGTTAGGGGAGATTCCAAATTTCAGTTAAAAAACAATATTTGTGACCCAGTTGTTGAGTGAAAATCTCCACAACACACGGAGAAAAAAATTGAAAGACTTGCTCGATATCATGCGCAAAAAGACGGATTCAGACGGTCATGCTCCTGTAGAGTTTGACCGCATCCGTATTGGTCTTGCGTCACCAGAAATGATTAAGTCATGGTCTCACGGTGAAGTTAAAAAACCTGAGACAATTAACTATCGTACGTTCAAACCAGAACGTGATGGTTTATTCTGTGCCAAAATCTTTGGTCCAGTAAAAGATTACGAATGCTTGTGTGGTAAATACAAGCGTATGAAATACAAGGGCGTCATTTGTGAAAAATGTGGCGTTGAAGTAACAACTGCGAAAGTTCGTCGTGAACGTATGGGTCATATTGACCTTGCTTCACCAGTTGCACACATCTGGTTCTTGAAATCATTACCATCCCGTATCGGTCTTCTTTTAGACATGACTTTACGTGATATCGAACGTGTATTGTATTTCGAATCTTATGTTGTAACAGATCCGGGTATGACTCCAATGGAGAAATACCAACTTCTTAATGATGAAGAATACTTCACAGCGTTAGAAGAACACGGTGATGAATTCAGCGCGAAAATGGGTGCAGAAGCGATTCAGGATTTGTTGAAAGACATCGATCTTGAAGCTGAAATTGCGCGTCTTCGTGAAGAAATTCCACAAACAACTTCAGAAACGAAGCTTAAGAAAGCGTCTAAACGTTTGAAGTTGATGGAAGCGTTCAACGATTCGAACAACAAGCCTGAATGGATGGTGTTGACTGTACTTCCAGTACTTCCACCAGATCTTCGTCCTTTAGTTCCTCTTGAAGGTGGTCGTTTCGCGACTTCTGACTTGAACGATCTTTACCGTCGTGTGATCAACCGTAACAACCGTTTGAAACGTCTTCTTGACCTTTCAGCGCCAGACATCATCGTACGTAACGAAAAACGTATGTTGCAAGAGTCTGTAGATGCATTGCTTGATAACGGTCGTCGTGGTCGTGCAATCACGGGTTCAAACAAGCGTCCTCTTAAATCTTTGGCAGACATGATCAAAGGTAAACAAGGTCGTTTCCGTCAAAACTTGTTGGGTAAACGTGTCGACTATTCAGGTCGTTCGGTTATTACAGTAGGTCCGACTTTACGTTTGCACCAATGTGGTCTTCCTAAGAAAATGGCACTTGAATTATTCAAACCATTTATCTTTGCGAAACTACAAGCGTCTGGCCAAGCAACAACCATTAAAGCTGCGAAGAAAATGGTTGAACGCGAAACTCCAGAAGTTTGGGACGTTCTTGCTCATGTAATTCGTCAACATCCAGTGATGTTGAACCGTGCGCCAACACTTCACCGTTTGGGTCTTCAAGCATTTGAACCGACCCTGATTGAAGGTAAAGCGATCCGTCTACACCCACTCGTATGTGCTGCGTTCAACGCCGACTTCGACGGTGACCAAATGGCGGTACACGTTCCATTAACAATCGAAGCTCAGTTAGAAGCTCGTGCGTTAATGATGTCGACCAACAACATCTTGTCTCCAGCGAACGGTGAACCAATCATCGTACCTTCTCAGGACGTTGTCTTGGGCTTGTATTACATCACGCGTGATGCAATCAATGCCAAAGGTGAAGGCATGGTGTTTGCGGATACTGACGAAGTAAACCGCGCATTGGCTACCGGTCAAGTGAACTTGCACGCTCGCGTAAAAGCACGTGTACACCAGACTGTAATCGATGAAGATGGTAACCGCGAACAGCAAACCATTATTGTTGATACAACTCCAGGTCGTTGCTTACTTTGGGAAGTTGTTCCTGAAGGTATGGACTTCCAGCAAATTAACGTTGAGATGACGAAAAAGAACATCTCTAAGTTAATTAACTCTTGCTACCGTAAATTGGGTCTTAAAGATACCGTTATCTTTGCTGACCAGTTGATGTACTTGGGCTTCCGTCAAGCGACTCGCTCTGGTGTATCTGTTGGTATGGAAGATATGCTTATTCCGCCAACCAAGTATACGATTATCGAAAAAGCAGAAACTGAAGTTCGTGAAATTGAACAACAGTTTGAACAAGGTTTCGTAACTGCCGGTGAACGTTATAACAAAGTTGTCGATATTTGGGCACGTACCAATGACCAGGTAGCGAAAGCGATGATGGACAACTTGTCTTTCACCACTGTTAAAAATAAACAGGGTGAAGACGAGAAGCAAAAATCATTCAACAGTATCTACATGATGTCTGACTCTGGTGCCCGTGGTTCGGCAGCTCAGATTCGTCAGCTTGCAGGTATGCGTGGTTTGATGGCGAAACCGGATGGTTCGATCATTGAAACCCCGATTAAAGCAAACTTCCGTGAAGGTTTGACAGTACTTCAGTACTTCATCTCAACACATGGTGCGCGTAAAGGTTTGGCCGATACAGCACTTAAAACAGCAAACTCTGGTTACTTGACTCGTCGTCTAGTAGACGTAGCGCAGGATTTGGTAATTACTGAACCTGATTGCGGTACTTTAAGCGGTCTTGTAATGACTCCATTCATTCAGGGTGGTGATGTCATCGAGAACCTTGGTGCTCGAGTATTGGGTCGTGTTGTTGCTGAAGATGTGAAACGTGTTGGTTCTGATGAAGTCATTCTTCCACGTAATACGCTTATTGACGAAAAACTTGCTGCCTTCATTGAAGAAGCGGGTGTCGACGAAGTTAAAGTACGCTCAGTAGTTTCTTGTGAATCTACCTTCGGTGTATGTGCGAAATGTTATGGTCGTGACCTTGCACGTGGTCATCAGGTAAATCCTGGTGAGTCTGTAGGTGTTATGGCTGCGCAATCAATTGGTGAACCGGGTACCCAGTTAACCATGCGTACATTCCACGTGGGTGGTGCTGCAAGCCGAACTTCGGCTGCAAACAGTGTTCAAGTACGTAACAAAGGTACTGTACGTTTCCATAACGTGAAAACTGTACAACATGCCAAAGGTCACTTGGTATCGACTTCTCGTTCAGGTGAAATCGGTATTGCGGATGACTTAGGTCGTGAACGCGAACGCTACAAAATCCCATACGGTGCGTCTATCGTACTGAAAGATGGCGAAGCAGTCGCAGCTGGCGGTATCGTTGCGACTTGGGATCCGCATACGCATCCACTTGTTACCGAAGTTGCAGGTAAAGTACGTTTCAGCCAAATCGCTGATGGCGTAACTGTTACATCGAAAACTGATGATGCAACAGGTATGACGACGATTGAAATCTTGCCAGTGACTTCACGTCCTGCGTCAGGTAAAGATCTACGTCCTGCTGTTGTGTTAGATACAGTGGATGGTGGTGAACAGTTCTACTTCTTGCCACAAAACACGATTCTTTCTGTCCGTGATGGCGAAACAATCGGTGTGGGTGACGTTATTGGTCGTGTACCACAAGAAACTTCACGTACTCGTGACATTACCGGTGGTCTTCCGCGTGTAGCTGACTTGTTCGAAGCACGTAAACCGAAAGAACATGCAATCCTGGCTGAAATTTCAGGTGTTGTAAGCTTCGGTAAAGAGACTAAAGGTAAAAACCGTTTAGTGATTACTCCAGACGACGGCTCTGAAATTTACGAAGAGCTGATTCCGAAATGGCGTACCATTAACGTGTACGAAGGCGAACATGTAAACCGTGGTGAAACAGTTTCTGATGGTCCACAAAACCCGCATGACATCTTACGTCTGAAAGGTGAAGTGGCGTTGACTAACTACATCGTGAACGAAGTTCAGGACGTTTACCGTCTGCAAGGTGTAAAAATCAACGACAAGCACATTGAAGTTATTGTGCGTCAAATGTTGCGTAAAGTTGAAATCACTGATGGTGGTGATACCAGCTTCATTAAAGGCGAACAAGTGGATTACATCCGCATGGTTGCTGAAAACCAAGCTGTACTTGCTCAGAACAAGTTCCCTGCGAAGTATGAACGTCAATTGATGGGTATTACCAAAGCATCGCTTTCTACTGACTCGTTCATCTCTGCTGCATCGTTCCAGGAAACAACTCGTGTGTTAACTGAAGCTGCTGTAACAGGTAAAGAAGATGATTTACGCGGTCTGAAAGAGAACGTAGTTGTGGGTCGTTTGATTCCTGCAGGTACTGGTCTTGCTTATCATTTAGAACGTCGTCGTCAAGAAGCTGAAGCTGCAGAGCATGAGCTTGTAAATGACTTCTCTGATGTAGACCAAGCATTAAGCCAAGCATTTAACCAAGAATTCTAATTCGACGTTAAATGACTGATAAAAAAGGCGCCTTCGGGCGTCTTTTTTTGTCTCGAATTAATGAAAATTAACGCTTTCCTCAAGTTCTATAATTTCCTATCTTAAAAACAGAACAATTGAAAATTTATTGAATTTATAAACTTGAAATAACGGGGCAAACTTATGGAACTAACCCAGCACCTTTTAGTACGTTCACTTCTATCTATTTCTGTTGTTGTTATTGCTGCACCAATGCCAAATAGCATTGTGGTAGAAGGTAAAGCCGTTGTTCCGATATTAAAGATAAAGACTGAAGTAATTCGTCGAGTCACAGGACATGAACCTAAGCGTAGTGTCGATGCCACAATTTTTGAAATGACCAATCAGGAGAAGGATATTATTGCGCGTGAAGTACATTTAGAAGATAAGAAAATGTAATTTTCTGAAAAGCAGCTTTCTATTTCGGTGATTCAAAAAAGGCGGAATCATTGTTCCGACTTCAAAAATTGAATTGAATACCATGATAAAGCAACACGGCAAAATACTTTCACGAACCAAGAAAATTGATGCAGAAGGTGTCGAGTTTAAACAAGGGCAAGAGCCTGTTCATCGTACTTTAAAGTTGGATCAAAAAAAATTAAAAGATAACAGTAAAACGTCGCATACCATTTTGACTGAAAATGGTGTAACCACACGAGATGTTGTAGTGCTGAGTGAGAACGAATAAACCTAAGTTAAAAAATCTGTGAAATGTTTCAGGAATTTTTACAAAATGCAGCATTTCAGTGCTAATGGGTAACATTTCCCGTTTATTACTCTCCACAAATTAAGCTTAAGCTAAGAAGAGTGAGAACAGGGGGAAATCCCATGAAAAAGTTAATGAGCGTAATGGCGGTTGTGACCATGTCCACTTTCATGTTGGTGGGTTGTGACAGTATGTCTCCAAGAGAACAGAGAGTTGGCGCAGCAGCACTTGGTGGTGCAGTCGGTGGTGGTGTAGGTAATAAAGTCGGCGGTGGCGTTGGTGCAGCAGTCGGTGGTGGTGCAGGCGCTGCGGTCGGTAGTAAAACCCAAGGCGGTTCTAACCGTAATGCAGTTTATAGTGGTGTAGGCGGTGCCATTGGTTCTGCGGTCGGTAAGAGCGTGATAGGTGGTAATGCGGGTGCTGCTATTGGTGGCGCAATTGGTGGCGGTGCAGGAGCTGCCATCGAACAGAAAAAACGTTAATTCAACGTCTTAATTTAAGTAAAAGCGCTTGATCAACAGGCGCTTTTTTATTGTCGAGTGGCTGGTTTGGGATTTTTTCTACGGATATAGACCGTTTTTTCAACTTCTGCTATGCGGATGCCCGCATCATCAAAAATATTGACTGTGTATTTGCGATGTACAGGCGCGTAATTGTCGGTTAGCTCTTTAATATGTGCTATTTCAGCGGCATCTAAGCGAATATCGGCATAGACGGTGTTGCGTCCTGGAGATAGAAAATTAATATTAGCCGATTTATCCCAGACGATATATTTTGATCCGAGATGATGCATCAGTAAAAGCATAAAAAAAGGATCGACCATGGGGTACAAGTTTCCGCCAAAATGCACCCCAACCACATTTTGATTTTTACGCGTTAAAGGCATTTTTATGCGAATGTGATAATTTTCCAGATCCATTTTTTCAATCGTAATGTCTGCTCCACGATAAGGTACATAACGATTCATCATAAATTTAGAGATTGTCGGTATTGTCTGTAGTTTTTTTAAAAGGCTCATATGGGTCAATTTTTTTTATGGCTACCCAGACCATACTAGAGCAGAACTAAAATTGAGGCATTGATCAGGTTGCCCAATCATCAAGATAAATAGTCAATAAAAAATGAGAAAAGATTATGCAAGCGAAAACCCAATGGGTAGCGACCCAAGATCAACAGCGTCTCTATGTGAAAACGTGGGGGAGTGATGAAAAACCGGCTTTAGTTTTGGTGCATGGTTATCCGGATAATCAAGAGGTATGGGAACCGATTATTCAAGAGCTTATTCAGGATTTTTATCTTGTCACTTATGACGTGCGTGGAGCGGGGCAATCCTCCATTCCAGCACGTATTCGTGACTATCGCTTAGAACAATTATCTTTAGATTTAGAAAGTGTAGTCAATGCTGTATTAAAAGATCGGCCTTTTCATTTGGCAGCGCATGATTGGGGTTCTATTCAGTCCTGGGAGTCGGTCACCGAAGCTAAATTTAAAACACGAATTTTATCTTATAGTACGATTTCAGGTCCGTGTTTAGACCACGCTGTCTTTTGGATGCGTAATCAGTTTAAACAAGACAAGAGCAAATTCTTTAAGCACCTCACCAAGTCTTGGTATATTGCAGTATTTCAACTACCTTTACTGGCACCTACAGTATGGAGTTTTTTCAGTCCTGAGAAATGGGGCAAAGTGCTGGAGAAGTTAGAGCACAAAAAAAACTTGCCTTTAAATCCCCATATTGCATCAGATGGGAAACATGGAATCGGGCTGTATCGTGCCAATTTTCTGTCACGCTTAACTCAGCCACGTCAGCGTTTTGCAGTCTGTCCGGTCCAAGCAATTGTGCTGAAACGTGATAATTTTGTCAGTCCTGAACTGATTGATGAAATGCCAAAATGGGCTGAAAATTTTCAGCGTGTAGATGTCGATGCCAATCATTGGGCACTATTAAGCCAACCCAAATTGGTCGCAGATTTTATTCGTAGCTTTGCTTTGGAACAGATTTAAATCCATTTACTTAAGTTTAATTGTATGAATTTAAATGAAAAAGTTGATGGTGGATAAAAGCAATCAATTTACAGTTTCAATGGGTTGGATCTGCTAAAATATCGGCTTTTCATCTTCCTCAAAATTTCCATGAATGCAGTAGTAATTGCGATTGCCGTGATGTTTATTCTCTCACTGGCACGAGTTTCTGTTGTTTTGACTTTGGTCATTTCAGCGATTATTGGTGGCTTGGTTGCAGGACTAAGTTTGTCAGATACCGTAGCTGCATTTAATGCAGGTCTAGGTGATGGTGCAGAAGTCGCCCTCGCTTATGCGGTATTGGGTGCTTTTGCCTTAGCTTTGTCAAAATCGGGTTTGCCTGATCTTTTAGCGCATAAGTTAATTGGCTTGTTGGGTGCAGAAGCGAGCCATCAAAGAGCCAAAAAAGTGAAATACCTACTTTTAAGTATTTTACTGATTGCTGCGATTTTCTCTCAAAACTTAATTCCTGTGCATATTGCCTTCATTCCGGTCTTGGTTCCTCCTTTATTAAAAGTGATGAATCACATGAATCTAGACCGTCGTGCAGCGGCTTGTGTGCTGACTATGGGTTTAGTCGGAACTTATATCTTCCTGCCAGTCGGCTTCGGTGCCATCTTCCTTGAACAAATTTTGATGGGCAATATCAATAAAGTTGGTGCTGCTTACGATTTGCATGTGGATCGTTGGATGATGCCGATGGGTATGGCGATTCCGGTGATTGGTATGCTGATCGGTACGCTTACTGCGGTATTCATAAGCTATCGTAAACCACGTCATTATATCGATCGCACTGTCGCACGTGTGACTACGATTGATTTAGACAAGCCTATTCGTGCAGGTGAAGTGAATTTAGAAGCGGATGCGCAAGAACTACAACAAGAAGCTGCCCAAGCGCCTGTGATTGCGAAAAAAACCATTTTTATGGCATTGCTGGCGATAGCTTTGACTTTGGTTGCCCAATTGTATTCAGGTTCAATGATCTTGGGTGGATTGGTTGGTTTTGCAGTGCTGTCAGGTGCAGGAATTTTCAAATGGCAAGATGCCGATGATGTCTTTGTACAAGGCATGCGCATGATGGCATTGGTCGGCTTTATCATGATTTCAGCAGCCGGTTTTGCTTCAGTGATGACCCATACCGGTGACATCAATAGCTTGGTCAATGGCGTGGTCCATCTCATTGGTGACAACAAGGCCTTAGCTGCATTCCTGATGCTATTTATTGGCTTGTTTGTGACGATTGGGATTGGTTCTTCTTTCTCAAGTGTACCGGTTTTAGCTGTGATTTATGTACCTCTTTGCGTGCAATTTGGCTTCTCTCCATTAGCCACTGTGGCACTGATTGGTACGGCAGCAGCATTGGGTGATGCAGGTTCTCCAGCATCTGATTCAACCTTGGGACCAACTGCAGGTTTGGGGGTAGATGGTCAACATGATCATATCTGGGATACGGTTGTTCCAACATTTATCCATTTTAATATTCCTTTATTGGTATTTGGATGGGTTGCCGCAATGGTTCTTTAATTCAAATTAATATTTTTATTTAGTTTGATTTTATTTTATGTATAATATTAATAGATGTATTTAAAATAAATCTTTTAAATACTTAATATAATAAACCTGATTAATATACTCGGAATATAATAATAAACTTGATTAACTTGGTTGGTATTTAAAACCAACCAAGTTAGTCTATTTAAAATAAATATTTAATATTATCAATTATTTAAAAATAAATATAATTATTATTAATTAATATCTATTGCATATTAATTTGTCTCGTGTTTATTATTAATTAATGTTTTATTTTTGTTGTTGTTATTCTTCCTTGGGGTGTTTAAAATGTTAAAACAAGTTGCTCTTATTACATTATTGGGAATTTCTGCTTCTACGATGGCGGGTCAGTGGCAGGTTAAAGTCGGCGCGAGCTCTTTAGCTCCAACAGAAGACAAAAATGTATTGGCAGACGGTGCATTTACAAATGTAAAAGCTTCCCAAGAATACGGTTTTACTCCATCGGTAGAATATTTCTTTAATGATAATTTTTCGGCTGAATTATTGTTGGCAACTCCTTTTGAACACGATGTAACATCAAACGGTACAAAAATTGCTTCATTTAAGCATTTACCACCAACCATTACAGCAAAATACAATTTCAAAAACTCAACTGGTTTCACTCCTTATGTAGGTGTCGGTGCAACTGTAGTTATTCCTTGGGATGAGGAAATTGTGATTGATGGGGCAAAATTAAATGCTGATGTCGGCTATGGCGTAGCAGGTCAAGTAGGTCTCAACTTCCAACCAGCTGATGCTAAAAACTGGGGTGTTTTTGCTGATGTACGTTATGCGGATGTGAAATCTGAGCTTGAATTAAATGGCAATGCTATTGGTGATCTTGAAGTAAATCCTTGGGTTTATACAATCGGTTATAGCTACAAATTCTAAGATAAAAATAAAAATTAGCGCAAAGGAACCTCATCTTTATAGATGGGGTTTTTTAATGGAAAACTTACAATAAATCACATAGATTGAGCACTTTGATACTACTTAATGATCAAGATTTTGTTTAAGTTGGTGATAGACAATAAGCTAAAAAGAGAAAACAAATCATGAAATTATTCAATTTATACAGTGTGGTCTTTTTTAGCCTATTTAGTGGGTCTGTTTATGCAGCAAGTTTTAATTGTGATCATGCCCGAACCCAAACAGAACATGCTATTTGTGAGCATCGTGCTGTAAATGATGCCGATGTGAAAATGGCAACTACTTATAATATTGTTAAGCGTTTAGTTCCTATGGGGACTCGAGGTGTTATTCAGGATGAGCAGCTAAAGTGGCTACAATTACGTGATCAATGTGGAAACTCGAGCCGTTGTTTAATCGAAGTATATAAAATGCGCCAACAAAAACTGGATCTGTATATGGATCGTGTTTATAAGCAAGGCCCTTTTTAAGAAAAATTTATCCCTCGCTATTGAAAATTTCTCAAGTCACTCCATTCATTAAGCATTCCATAAAAAGTGTTCAATGAATTTAAGGAGCGACTGATGAGCGAACAAAGTACACAAAAACATAGTTTCCAAGCGGAAGTAGCCCAACTTTTACATTTGGTGACGCATTCACTTTATTCAAATCCGGAAATTTTCTTACGCGAACTGATTTCGAATGCTTCGGATGCATGTGATAAGTTGCGTTTTGAAGGAATCAAGCATCCAGAATATTATGAAAATGATCCTGAACTGCATGTCCGTGTCAGCCTAGATAAAGACAATAAAACCATTACTATTTCAGATAACGGGATTGGTTTAACTGAACAAGAAGCCATTGATAACTTAGGTACGATTGCTAAGTCTGGCACCAAAGATTTTATGTCTAGACTGTCAGGTGATCAGAAAGCGGATGCACAATTGATTGGTCAGTTTGGTGTTGGTTTCTATTCAGGCTTTATTGTTGCCGAAAAAATTACCGTTGAATCCCGTCATGCTGCGGCAGATGCTACTGATGGTGTACGCTGGATTAGTGAGGGTACAGGTGATTTTGAAGTTGAACAAATTACCAAGGCTTCACGTGGAACAGATATCATTTTGCATTTACGTGATAATGCACTTGAGTATTTAGAGTCTTATAAAGTTAAGCAAATCATCAATAAATATTCTGACCACATTAGCTTGCCGATTGAAATGCAAAAGGAAGTCTGGCAGCAAGAAGAAGCGGCTGAAGGTGAAGAACCTAAAGCCGGTCAGATGGTCAAAACGGATGAATGGGAAGCGATTAACTCAGCCAGCGCACTTTGGACTCGAAATAAAAATGAGATCACTGACGAGCAATACATTGAGTTTTATAAGAACTTAAGCCACGACTTTGAAGCACCATTGGCTTGGGCACACAATCGTGTTGAAGGTAGCACCGAATATACCCAATTACTGTATGTACCAAGCAAAGCGCCGCACAATATTTTCACGCGTGAAGCGAAAGCGGGCATCAAGCTGTATGTAAAACGCGTGTTCATTATGGATGAAGCGGATAACCTGATTCCAAACTATTTGCGTTTTGTACAGGGTGTTGTCGATAGTGCTGATCTTCCACTCAATGTCAGTCGTGAACTGCTACAAGAAAGTCGTGATGTTAAAACCATTCGCGAAGGCAATACCCGCCGTATTTTGACCATGCTGGATAGCTTGGCGAAGTCGGAAGATGAAAAAGACCAAGAGAAATTCAAACAGTTCTATGCTGAATTTGGTTCGGTGATTAAAGAAGGTTTGGGTGAAGACTTTGGCAACCGCGAACGTATTTTAAAATTATTACGTTTCTCTACATCGACCAATGATGAGATTGCAACTTCATTGGCAGATTACAAAGCACGAATGAAAGAAGGGCAAAAAGCCATTTATTACGTGACTGCTGATAGTCTAAGTGCTGCGAAAAACTCACCACAACTGGAACTGTTCAAGAAAAAAGGCATTGAAGTGCTCTTGATGGCGGACCGTGTGGATGAATGGGCGATGGAATTCGTCAATGAATTCGATGGTACACCTATGCAAAACGTGGCTAAAGGGGCAGTAGACTTAGGTGATTTGCAGGATGCTGAAGAGAAGAAAGCACTTGAAGCTGCCGCTGAACAATTTAAACCAATCGTTGAAAAATTGTCAGATTCATTGAAGGCCAAAACCAAAGAAGTGCGTGTAACCACACGTTTGGTCGATTCGCCTGCATGTTTGGTGACGGGTGAAGGTGAGCTTTCTCCACAATTGATTCGTATGTTAAAACAAGCGGGTCAGGCTGTGCCAGAAAGTAAGCCAATTCTGGAAATTAACCCAGAACATCCTTTGGTAAAAAAACTGGAAGGCTCGACTCAGTTTGATGATTTGGCCAATGTAATCTTCGATCAGGCAGTAATTGCAGAAGGTGGTTTACCCGATGACCCGGCTGAATATGTAAAACGTATTAACAGTTTGTTGTTGAAATAAGTCCTTTTCTGGTTAAGCAAAAAAACCTCCTTCGGGAGGTTTTTTATTGAATATTATAGCTGTGGGCAAATACTGGTTATCCACAAAGCAGATTAAAATAATGCTTCCAAACGCACCGATGCACCAATGAAATGACTACGATCATCCCGATGATTATTAACATAATTTAAATTGCCTTGGACATAAAACCATTCACGCCATAAAGGTTGGCGCCAAGAAACGAAGGGCCCCCAGCTATTTAAACGTAAGTCATTATTATTGAAAAAACCCCCGGTATAAATACCATAACTAAAGGTATTTTCATGGAAAAACTGATGCTGTCTAAACAGGTTGTTATCCCAGGTTAAGTCATCATCTTGATCATCGGCATAAGTCAAACTGAATTGATTGGATAAAAATGCCTGATTAGGCCGAGCATGGGTGAGTTCCGTGTTCGTTCTTAAGTAATTTTTACTATCAATGCCATAGCGATAAATTTGTTCAGCATGAAAACTGAAATCATTCTCCAGTTTCCAATCCTTGGATGCTTTTAGACGGAGATACACATCATCTCCTGAACGAACTCCCAAATCTAAGTCAGTTTCAAAAGGGATATATTTAGAAAAATCTGACCAGCGAAATGCAAAAGAACTGTTATTTTCACGGGTACGTTGTCGGTCTATGATTTTATCATCGCTATTGCCTGGATTTTCATCGGTAATGGCAATATTATTATCCAGTTCATTATCTAAAGAATCATCACCAAAAACGACACTCACTTTACGCTCTAAAGTTGGAAGTTTAATTCTGCCGCGAATACGAGGTTTAATTTCATAGTCATCATGTTTATTCCAACGATTATCCACGATTACGCGTAATGTCGCCGATGCCGGTTTTTCTGGATCTGTTTTGCCGAACCAATTGTCAATTTTATGCGAGGTATTATCTGCCCAGTTTCGAACTTTAAGCTGGTTGCGGTCCAACCAAGTTTGATCCGCAGTTTGCAAGATGGGTGGAACAATAGGTTCATTCGACTGTTGTGGCAAAAATGTCGGTAGAGCATCAATCCAATTTGGAATTTGATAAAGCAAATTATAGTCTTCATCCTTAGTCGATAATGAACTCGGGGGGGAATTAGTGACTTGTTCTGAAGTCTCAGATCCATTTGAGACGTTCATGATCCCAGATACCAGTATAAATAAGAGGGATTTCGATAAAGTTATTTTCTTTTTTGGCATATCCTTGCTCTTATATTTCTGATCATTTGATAGTCTTGTAAAAATTGCGACTAAAAAGCAAGCTCTGGCTACAAAAAAATAAAACTTAATCTGAAATATGCTTTTGAATTGCCTCATATAGTTGATAACAGTCGATTGGAGATTTCAGCTGGGTAATAATATTCTGAATCAATTGCCAGCTTACACCGTGGTGACGTTCTAATAAAAAATAAGGATAAGCCGATTCAGTCCGAGACAGCCTTAAGCGTTTCTGCCCATGAATAACCCGAATTTTTTGTCTGTCTTTTAATAAAAGCAGCGGTGTTTTAAAGTCAGCAGGACTTTCCTCAAATTGAATAAATTTTTGTGTTTGAAAAAGCTGTGCAGGAATAAAAGGGGTATAGCTTTCACTCGTCCAAATTAAAGCTGCTTTTTGTGTGTAGCTATAAAAAAGAGCTTCAAAATCAGTAAAGTTTTCTGCAAGATTTTCCCAGGAAATTTCTTTAATCGCAGCTAGATGATGTTGGTGTTGTTCAGTAAATCCATTCATTAAATGAATCGCTTGTCCTTGATTCTCTACATCCAACAACGCTAAATATTTAATAAAACAACCTTGCGCATTGATTTGTTCAGCCAGATAAATTGGACGTTGATGCCAATTCTGTAAATCTGAAGCATGTATGAGCAAATCAAGATGTTGAGAAATTTCTGGAAGGCTTGGGATTTCTAAAATATATAACGCTTGTGCAGAAGCATTTTCTTCATGAAGAGGATGAATATGTGCAATATGTTGGTTGAGTTCTAAGCTTTGAGGAAAATCCTTTCTGGTAATTTTTTGAGCTCTAAGGGCAGCTTGAGCTGTTATTGCAGGAATTGCCTGTTGATCATCCTCTAATATTTGTGGCAGTTCATTAATAACGTGCGCATCACCTTGCTGTACCAGTGAATCTAGGGTGGTTGTAGGCTCAGGAGCATGAAGGTTATCAACTTGTGACTTGATCAAACCTAACTCACTGATTTGATTTTGTTCTTGTATAGCCGGTGTAGACAGATTCAAATTTGTCTCGGTCTCGGTCTCGGTCTCGGTCTCGGTCTCGGTCTCGGTCTCGGTCTCGGTCTCGGTCTCGGTCTCGGTTAAAGTAGGGGTAATGGGTTGTTCTAAAAGGACCGGTTTTTGTTTTAATTCATCGTCAGTTTTTAGGCAGCTATAGCGTTGTTGCTGTTCTAGCATCCAGTGATAAATGTCATCTAGATTTCCCCAATTACTGATCAATGCGCTGCGGTTTGGAGCTGGAATTAACCAGATTTGCCAACCTTGTGCAGGGCGATACAAAATGGCCCAACCTGATTCAGCATTTTTGTATAGCGCCCGCTGTAAATCACGATCCTGTCGAAAAAGACCACGATAAGAAAGTTTAAATAGCGTTTGATCCGCGAAATCTGTTGCGGCTTTCTCAGGTTGAGTTTGGGACTTAAATTTCAAAATTTGTTTTTTAAAAATCGGTTCATCACATAAGCGAAAAATTTCGATTAAACGTGATTTTGATTTTGCAATTTCAAAAAAAGATAAAGAGCGATGTTCCAAATCATCTAGCAAATGATGTAATTCTTTAATCAGCAGCGCTTTTTCTAAGGCATTCATAAACTGACCTCTAGAGATGTTTTTGTGCTTTTTCTAGATAACTTGCCAATACTATATTAATAGCAAGTTCAAGTAATTTATATTCTGCAGACGTGGGTTTGGGATGTTGTTCAGCCAGCACAATCAAACGATCTATGTTGATTGTTTGTGGGGGAATTTTACCTTGGATCAGCGCTTGAAGTTCTTGCATAAGAAAACGGTTTCATTGAATGAAATTATTAATTTAATGCTTTGATTATATGGATTTAAAAAGAAAAAGCATGAAAAAATATTGTCATGTTTTGAGCATTTATAGACATAAAGAGCAAAAAATGTAGATTTTAGATAAAAAACATTCAAATTTTTTGATGGTGGGGTTGGAAAATAGATCGTGATTTATCGTTTAATTTTTCATCATATTGAAAATAAATAGATTAATTTATAGTTAAAATCTTGTGTCAATCCTGAATAGTAGGAGAGTAAATAAAATGATTTTTTCAGCATAAAAAAACAGACTGAGTTAGATCAGTCTGTTTTTTTTAATGGAATAAGGTAACTTATTAGGCTACTTTTTCACAGGCAGCTTTATCTTGAGTTACAGGTTCCAAAGCCGATACTTTTTGGTCGGCTTTTACAGTTGTAACTGCTTTTTTAGCAGGAAAATCGGGAACAAAAACAATTTGAGCAGATACATTTGCAGAAAAAGCCACAACAGCGATAGCCAAAAAAGATTTAATAGCGTTCATGATCATTTCCTTTAGGTGAAAGGATGCCCAAGAAAGATGGGCAAGGGAGAGAAATAAAACAAATTTCATGTAAATAATATCAAATAATGATCAGATTAAGTAAGTGCTAAAGGGTGAAAAAAGATGAATGGTGAGTTTAAATTATTATATAAATCATATATTTAGAGCTTTTACTCTAAGACAGATTGTGTTTCAACAATCTGTCTTAAGTTATTTAGAAATATAAAAAATTATCAATTTTTATGACATTTACTTTGGCACTTACTTTTGCATTTTTTCTCGTAAACTTTACCAGAAATACCACCAATAATAGCGCCACTCACGGTACCAAAAACAGGTAATACACTACCCGCAACAGCACCAATTAATGCACCTGTGACCGTAGGAGAAAAAGGTGATTTGATGTTTGAGCGCTGTCTAGGGGTAGAATCAACAGCAGCATCTTGAGTTTCAGTGTTCATATTTACCTCTTTAAGTTTCATGATTCAGAACTTAAATGTTCCGCATATCAGCCTAGCGAATTGTGCATCTGATTGTGTCAAAGCCTTGTATATATAAGTTGTGTTTTGTAAGAGGTAAATAAGAGGCAGCGATATTGTGTCTTACGTGTAAGTTTTTGCGGTGTAATGTTAAAACAAGGATTTTTGTTTAAAAAATACCCTATGATCAGGCCTCACAATAATAAAATTTGAGGTTTAAACAATGGCTATCGCAAAAGTAGTTGAGGTTAATTCAAGCAGTAACAAAAGTTTTGAAGATGCAATTCAGACAGGCATTCACAAAGTAACGGAAACAATAAAAAATGTGCAAGGTGCATGGATCAATGAGCAAAAAGTAGTGATTAAGGACAATAAAATTACTGAGTATCGCGTGAATTTAAAAATTAGTTTCTTGGTCGATTAGATTGATGAATTGTAAAATAAAAGAATCCCCTGATTCGGGGATTTTTTTATGACCAGTTGCAGTAAATCTATGTCATTAATAATGAAATAGAATTATTTCTCTGGAACATCACAGAGATCATCTTTACAGATCGCTGCATCTTCAGCTTTAACATTCGCGGGTTGCGGTGCTTCTAAAGCCTTTTCAAAGACTTGTAAAAATACTTCACGCGGTTGTGCGCCAGCTAATGCAATGCGTTGATCAAAGACAAAGAACGGTACGCCGGTCACTTTTAATTGATCTCGTGCCACATCTTCATCAAATTTGACAAAGTCTGCATATTCTTCTGAATTTAAAACATCCTCCACTTCAACTGGATTTAAGCCAATTCGTGCAGCAACGTCTTCAATTGTTTCACGTTCGCCAATGGGTAAACCTTGGGTCATATAGCTATAGAAAAAGGCTTCTTTGGCGTCTGAACCCAAGCCTTTACTTTGAGCCAAGTGAATAATGCGATGTGCATTAAAGGTGTTACCCGAGTTGGCATTTTCCCAATTGAATTGGATGCCTTCTTCAGCTGCCATAGCGGCAATATTACGTTGCATCTCTTCAACGTCTGCAACGGTGCGTCCATATTTTTGTGCAAGACGTTCAGAGTTTGAAACTTCCTGACGGACTGGCGCTTCTGGATCAAGTTCATAACTATGCCAATGAACTTCAAGTTCTAAACCTGCTTGTTCAGCAGCAGCTTCAAGACGTTTTTTACCAATATAACAAAATGGGCAAACCACATCTGACCAAATATCTACGCGCATGAGAAATCTCGAATCTTTTATTGCCTATATTGATGGGGGTTCGGATAGAAATTTAAAGCATGAAAATTGAATTAAAACTGCATCGTGCTAGAAAAACTTGATATGTTTTAGCTGAATAAATAACCAGTGTGGTTCTAAATCGGGTTATGCTATTGAAAAGTCAGTAGAGGAGAGTTTCGCATGCCAAGGATTTTTCTCATCTTAGGATTGGCAACATGTGCCGTATTTGGCTGGATGTTTTATCAGTATTCGGTACAACAAAATGACCTGAGCCAACTCAAGACCTACCAAACTGTATTATATGAAAAAGCAGAACTGATTTATGAACAGGCCCAGGACTGGTCTGAACCGATTGATATCAATGTGTCAGATCCCCGTTTACAGGGTGATTATAAAGTGATGGCGGACTTTGTCCTGAGTCAGATGATTCAAAATGCTGAAGCCAGAAATGAATATTTACGAGCGCTTAAAGCAATCCATTGGGATGAGTTTTTAAATATCGACCGCTTAGATCAAGACCGTAAACAGAAGTATGTAGAAACGGAACAGATGCTGAAACAGGCACATCTACTTACTTCCCAGTATCAACAACAAACCCAGCAACGTGAAGAAGATACCTTGGCAAGAGCCAAACATTTATCCATCAAAGCCAATCTGCGGCATCAATTAACGGATAGCTTACGTGAAAGTCGCGACAGTGATAAAACCCATGCTTTATTTGCTTTGGAATTGCAAATGTTAACTAAAGCTGATGCTTTGTTTGAAATTCTGAAAAATAATAAATGGCAGAAAAAGAACAAAACTTTTATGTTTTATGAAGATAAGCCCTTAAAGCAATTTAATGCCTTGTATCAGGAGGTGTTGCAGTTAAATGCAGAAATGGAAAAAATTAAAAAGCAAAATCGAAAAGCGGTTGAACAGCGTTTATAGCATTTGAGTTTGTATTCATCCTGAACAGATCAGGATTGAATTTAATATTTCAAAATAGATGCCAATGAACTTCAAGTTATAAACCTGCCTGTTCAGCAGCAATGTATAAACGTTTTGCCGATATAACAAAAAAGGCAAACCTCGTCTTTGATATGTCTAAAAGATAACAAGTAGGTCAATTGATCTCAGTGGTTAGTCGAGGAATTTAAAAAAAGATTATTTATGTGATTTATTTAGCAATATTTAAAGTAAATGTGATTGTTTTTATATAATTTAATGATGAGTGGTTGATGTTGCAGGGTTTAAGGGTGCTATTTTTTAAAAAGCACATAATTGTATGTGTAACTTGGAAGGTAGTGCTATGAAAAGACTAGGTTTTTTCATATTTATAACTTTGGTTATGGGTATGACTACATCGGTCATGGCTCGCTTCTATTCTTCGGCAAGTCTGCAAAGTTTAGATGATGAGGCTTTGGCCTGGATTTTAGGTCAAGACGACTCAATACAGACTGCGACGGATCCGCATCGTTTATATGGATATAAAACAATTGAAGTCTTGAATCAATGGGTTGATCGAGAAATCAGTGGAGATTTAAATCAACTCAGCAATATATTTTATACTAATGAACGGGGGGCTGCAGTTTTTCAGATCAATCGTGATGTTGTGAGTATAGGAATCCTTGAGTTTTCATTAACCATTAATGGTCTCAGAGAGATGGGTAATGCGATCGCTGATCAGATTAAATTTGATTAAAACATGCTCATAAAAAAACGCCCCTCGGGGCGTTTTTTATAATGCATTCAATTAAGCAATTTTAGCTTCTGGTTGAGCTGCAAGCATATGACCAGTTTCTTCAAAGTTAGCGTGCCATGAAAGCGCTTCACGAAGAAGGTGAGGAGTATGGCCGCCTTTTGCACATGAACGGTCAAAGTAATCGTTCAATGCATCACGGTACATTGGGTGAGCACAGTTGTCGATAATGGCACGAGCACGTTCACGTGGCGCTAAACCGCGTAAGTCTGCTAGACCTTGTTCAGTGACAAGGATATCAACATCGTGTTCAGAATGGTCTACGTGTGACGCCATTGGCACGATTGAAGAGATGTCACCACCTTTTGCAATCGACTTGGTCACAAAAATAGCCAAGTGAGCATTACGTGCGAAGTCACCTGAACCGCCGATACCGTTCATCATTTTAGTACCGCAAACGTGAGTTGAGTTTACGTTACCGTAAATATCAAACTCGAGCGCAGTGTTGATGCCGATAATCCCTAAACGACGAACCAATTCAGGGTGGTTTGAAATTTCTTGTGGACGAAGTACAAGTTTGTCTTTGTATGCTTCAAGGTTGTTAAATACTTTTTCGCCATATTTAGCAGAAAGAGTAATTGAAGAACCTGATGCAAACTTCATTTTACCTGCATCGATCAATTCAAAGGTACAGTCTTGCAGTACTTCAGAATACATCACCAAATCTTCGAAGTTAGATTCTTTAAGACCGGTCAATACGGCATTGGCAATAGAACCAATACCTGCTTGTAATGGGCCAAGATCTTTAGGTAAACGACCTTCAGCAACTTCTTGTTCAAAGAAATTGATCAAGTGGTTTGCAATCCCTTGAGTTTCATCATCTGGCTCAGTCACAGTTGATGGAGAATCGTGGTACTCGTTGTTAAATACGATCCCTACAATTTTAGATGGATCGATATTGATCGCATGCGTACCAATACGTTCATCCACTTGAGTCAATGGAATTGCTTGACGTGTTGGACGATAAGTCGGGATATAAATATCGTGTAAGCCTTCAAAAGCAGGGCTTAAATTGGTGTTGATTTCGATAATCACTTTTTCAGCAAAAATGGCAAAGCTTGCAGAGTTACCTACAGATGTGGTTGGGATAATGCCGCCATCTTCAGTAATTGCAACTGCTTCAATGATTGCAATATCCGGTTTTTTAAGCTGAAGATTACGCATTTGTTCAACGGTTTCAGACAAATGCTGATCGATGAACATTACTTCACCTTTGTTGATGGCTTTACGTAAAGTGTTATCTACTTGGAAAGGTAAACGGCGAGCAAGAACACCAGCTTCAGTTAATTTTTTATCTAAGTCGTTACCAAGACTGGCGCCAGTAATTAAAGTAATTTTCAAAGGATTACTGTGAGCTTGTTTTACAAGTGCTAAAGGAACAGCTTTTGCCTCACCTGCACGAGTAAATCCACTCATACCTACAGTCATACCATCTTGGATAAAAGTAGCAGCTTGTTCTGCGCTCATGACTTTGTCATGAAGTGACGCTAAACGAATACGATCTAAAGACATGGTTTACGCTCAATTCTTGTTCAAAACTAGACGGATTGTACCGCCCTAAAAAGGAATTGTGCATGCCTGTTAGGCTAAGGTCTAATTTTTTGAAAAAATGTGGGTATAACGATTTTTTATGGTTTTTAATGTGTTGATTTTAATGATGTAAAAAACAATGGTCTAATAGTTAAGTAAAACTGTTTGTTCATTAATTAATCAGACCTTAAAAATGCCCACTGAATGTTTGTTTAATTTTTCCTAAGGCGCTGGGGGGGGCATCTTCCTCAATTTCATCGTGAAGTATAGGTAAACAAATAAGTACTTCTAAACCACCTTGAGGGCGATTGTGAATCGTAAGTTGCCCTTGATGCATGTCGACAATACGTTTCACAATGGCTAAACCCAAACCACTGCCTTGTACCGTACGCGCTTCATTGCCTCGCACAAAGGGTTGCATCAAGTCTTCAATTTGATCTTCCGGAATGCCTTCACCATTGTCTGCGACAGTAATAAAAATATGGTCATTTTCAACTTTCGCGGATAATTCGATGGGTTCAGCACCATAGCGTTTCGAATTATTGATTAAATTGCCAATCATTCGTTTTAAAGACTGGCTACGTGCCTGAATGACCGGAACATCTTGGACTTTAAAACGGATATCTAATGGTTTGAACTGAATCACTAATTCCTGTAATAGCATATTAATGTCAGTGTCTTGCAGCTCTTCATCTGAACCATCTCGCATGTATGAGATGAACTGATCAAGAATCGCATCCATATCTTCGACATCATAAATCAAGCCTTCTTTAAGAAAGTCTTCATCGGGCATCATTTCTGCGCTTAAACGAATCCGGGTCAATGGGGTACGCAAGTCATGTGAAATTCCTGCCAGCATAATACGGCGGTCACGTTCGGCTTGATCCAGGGTATAAATCATATGATTAAAGGCCTGGTTTACTTCGCGAATTTCTTGAGGGCCATGATTGGTTTCCAGATAAGGTGCAGAACCGGTTTTACTATAGTTATTTGCCGCATTTTGTAGACGACGTAAGGGACGATTTAACTGGCGAACAAGGGTCAAAATGATGGCAGCGGCAATAAGGGGTACACCGAGTAACCAGCCAAAGACCAGTTCAGGGCTATAGTTGGCATAGGTTTTTAAGGGTTCACGTACCCAATGACCATTCATTTCCGGTGTTTGAATCCAAATACGCGGGCTCGGTTTAAATTGGAAATAGACTGTAACATCTTCAACTTTCAGTTCTTTGGCCAGCTTTTTTTCAATTTGATTGGTAAAAAACTCGGCAATGACTTTGTCACGAACACTTGGGTAGTCTTTGGGATCGGTAATGTATTCAATTCCAACACGGTTTTTGAGCCAGGTGTCGACATCCACTTCGGCATCATTATGAAAAATACGTAAATCTGGGTTGTTGATAATTTCTAGTTCAACCCCTAAATAGCGGGCGTGTTGCTGAATTTCTGGAAGATACAGGGTGCGCCAAAAGAACCATAACGACATAAATAAACTGAAGAATACAATGAATAACACGAGCACTGTGGTACGCATTGCAGCAGAACGCGGCTTGATCTTGTCAAAAAAGCGGTCCGAGCGGGTTCGCTTCTTTTCTGAATAAGCTTCGTAATCAGTAAATTTCTGTGGGTCGATGGGTTCGAGTTTCACACCAGCTTCCTGTAGGTATTTTTTTAAATTGAACAGTAATAATATTCGCGGTGAAATCTTACTGCCTGTACCTTCGATGGAAGGAGCTTGTTATGTTACTTTTTTTGAAAAAATGAGTAACACTGTTACGCAAGTAAAAACTTTGCCATTCGCTGAACTCGCGCATTTGCATGCGAGCTTTTAAAGAAGGGCGGGCTCAAACAGCAGCGAATGGCTTTTAGGGACAATTAATATCGCGAAGAATTATCCGCGTTGAGCGTTTTTATTCTGCACCATCTGGAACAAAAACATAACCTACGCCCCAAACAGTTTGGATATAACGCGCGCGGGCAGGGTTCTCTTCAACCAGACGACGTAAACGAGACACCTGAACATCAATAGAGCGTTCCATCGCACCCCATTCACGACCACGCGCAAGGTTCATCAATTTATCACGAGTCAAAGGTTCACGCGGATGTTGTACCAGTGCTTTCAGTACGGCGAACTCACCTGTAGTGAGGGTAACCACTTGACCTTCACGAGTAAGGGTACGTGTTGATAAATCAAGCGACCATGGACCAAAGCTCACAACTTCCATGTGCTGACTCGGTGCACCTGGAACTTCGCGTACTTGACGACGTAGTACTGCACGAATACGCGCTAACAGCTCATTTGGGTTAAACGGTTTTGGCAAGTAGTCATCTGCACCGGCTTCAAGCCCTGCAATACGGTCAGAGTCGCTGCCACGTGCAGTCAACATGATAATCGGTGTGTCGATATTGGACTGGCGTAAACGACGGCAAATACTTAAGCCATCTTCAACCGGAAGCATGAAATCGAGCACGATCAGGGAGAAAAGTTCGCGCTGTAATAAACGATCCATTTGTGTTGCGTCGTGTGCAGTTTTGACCACGAAGCCTTTATCTTCTAGAAAGCGCTGTAATAACGTACGTAAACGCACATCATCATCTACAACGAGAATGCGTTCGACGCGATCAGTTTCGTTTTGTACTGGATCTGTTTTTTCAGCAGGTACAACTAAACTCATGATGTGCTCCTTTATTCTTTATTGTCATCGTAAACAAAAGTTCGGATAGCCTTGAGTATACGATTCATTTGTATCTGTTTACTATGCTCTAAAGCAACAAATATAGCAGGTAAAATCAAGACATAGATACCAAATGTATACATCTAAATTATAGTGAATCTCGCTTAATATGTAGATTAAAAAACGACTTATCACTTAATTTTGTAGGGAATTATGAAAATGACATGAATTGGCAATATTGACCACTTATAAATTTAATAAAAACAATTGTGGATTTTATGGTCTTGGTCTTTATAATCATGCCATTTAGTACTTATCCTTGTGGGATCAAACACGATGACTGACTTAGTTCAGCAGTTAGCAAAAGAAATTGCCGTACGTCCAAATCAAGTAGAAGCTGCCATCAAGCTGATTGATGAAGGTGCAAGCGTTCCATTTATTGCACGTTACCGTAAAGAGGTAACTCAGGGCTTAGACGATACGCAGTTACGCCAACTCGACACGCGTTTATCGTATTTACGCGATTTATTTGAGCGCCGTGAAAAAGTTATTGAATCTCTGAAAGAACAAAATAAATT
This sequence comes from Acinetobacter terrae, assembly GCF_002135195.1. Lineage (NCBI taxonomy): Bacteria > Pseudomonadati > Pseudomonadota > Gammaproteobacteria > Moraxellales > Moraxellaceae > Acinetobacter > Acinetobacter terrae. The sequence continues at coordinate 105,547 of NZ_NEGF01000010.1, read as the reverse complement.
GTCAGATGATTTACTGAACCGCGTAAACGCTGCTGAAACCAAGAATGCTTTAGAAGAACTTTACGCACCGTATCGTCCAAAACGTACCAGCAAGTCATTTAAAGCCAAAGAAGCAGGCTTGGGTCCAATCGCGGCAAAAATCTTTGCAGAGCAGGTTGATCCAACTGAAGCTTTAGCTGGTTTTAGCCATGAAGATTATCCAGATGTGGAAAGTCAGCTGGATGCGATCCAGCACATTCTGATTGATGATTGGGCGCAAAACATTGCTTTAACCACAGAATTAAAAGCGACCTTTGCTAAAACTGCCGTTTTAAAAAGCGCAGTTGCAAGTGAAGAGAAAAAAGAAGTGGGCAAGAAATTCCGCGATTACTTCGATTTCTCTGAAAACTTCAATAAAGTAGCTTCACATCGCTTGCTTGCAATGTTACGTGGCCGTCAAGAAAACGTATTGGGCTTAAAAGTTGATGGTGAAGATGATGCACTATTGGCGCGTATTGAAACTGAATACAATCTTGATTCGGTTCAACCACAAGCGCGTGCAGATTACTTAAAACAAACCGCTAAACTGTTCTGGCTAGGTAAAGTTCGTCCACAAATCGAACATTCATTACTGACTGAAAAACGTCTTAGCGCTGAAACTGAAGCAATGAACGTATTTGCTGAAAACTTACGCCATTTATTACTTTCTGCACCTGCAGGCGCGCGTACGACTTTGGGTGTTGATCCTGGTATCCGTACTGGTGTGAAATTGGCTGTAGTGAATGCTTCTGGTGATGTGGTTGCCCATAGCATCATTTACCCATTTGCACCAAAAGAAGACAAAGAGGGTTCAATTGCTGAGCTTGCGCGTCTTTGCCGTGAATTCAATGTTGATTTAATCGCGATTGGTAATGGCACAGCTAGCCGTGAAACTGAAGCAGTTGTTGCGGAAATGATGGCTGCAAACGCAGACTTGAACCTTACACGTGTTTCAGTATCTGAAGCGGGTGCATCTGTTTATTCAGCATCTGAATTGGCTTCGCAAGAATTGCCAGAGCTAGACGTCTCAATTCGTGGTGCAGTATCGATTGCACGTCGTTTACAAGATCCATTGGCTGAACTTGTGAAGATTGACCCTAAATCGATTGGTGTAGGTCAATATCAACATGACGTAAACCAAACAGGCTTGGCGAAAACCCTTGAAGCTGTGGTTGAAGACTGTGTGAACTCGGTCGGTGTAGATGTAAATACAGCATCTCCTGCAATCCTGTCGTATATCGCAGGTTTGAATAAATCGATTGCACAACAGATTTTTGAATACCGTAAAGAAAATGGTCGTTTTGACAACCGTCAAGCCTTGAAAAATGTACCGCGTTTAGGTGAGCGTACTTTTGAACAGGCAGCTGGCTTCTTGCGTATTCAAGATGGTTCTGAACCATTGGATGCATCTGCGGTTCACCCTGAAAGCTATGCTTTGGTGAGCAAAATTGTTGAAGCCAAAGCAACCACGGTAAAAGATATCATTGGTAATTCTGAAATCATTCGTCAAGTGAATGCTGAAGAATTTGCCGATGACAAGTTTGGTCTGCCTACCATTCAAGACGTACTTAGCGAACTTGAAAAACCGGGTCGTGACCCACGTCCAGAATTCCGTACTGCAAAATTCCGTGAAGACATTACCGAAGTATCGCAATTAATTGAAGGCATGCAGCTAGAAGGCGTGATCACCAATGTAACGAACTTCGGTGCATTCGTTGATGTCGGCGTACATCAAGACGGTTTGGTGCATATTTCTGAACTTGCCAATGAGTTTGTAGCGGATCCACATAAAGTGGTGAAACCAGGTCAAATCGTTCAAGTACGTGTATTACAAGTGGATGCTGAACGTAACCGTGTTAATTTGTCTATGCGTCCTGAAGGATCTGAAGCACCTGCTAAAGCGCCGCGTCAGCCCCGTCGTGAGCAAAATGGTCAAACTGAACAACGTGGTGAACGTAAGCCGCAAGCGAAGCGTCCGCAAAATGCACGTCCTCAGGGTGATCGCCCACAAGGCAAAAAACCTCAATCTGCTAAACCACAAGAGCAAAAAATTGGTGGTTTAGGCGCATTGTTATTACAAGCAGGAATTAAAGGTTCTAAATAATTTTAGAATTTTTTAAGATTTAAAAAACCTCCCTAATGGGAGGTTTTTTTTTATGCAAGCTTTGGCACAATCCAACTGCAAATAATTAGCATGATGCCTAAATGCCCCAATTTACGACTCACTTTTTCTACTGTTGAAACTTGCATAGGAGACTGTTGAGAAGTTCCTTTTATTTTTATCGATGCAATCGACTTATTGAAATGCAAGAACATAGCCAAATCGATACAAATTAAAATACTACCGACATCACTGACTATATCCATCAATTGATAATCTTGTAGATAGATAGAAGTCGCTATTTGGTAGCAAAGGAAAAGGGCAAAAGCAAAACAGGCATATTGAAAAATAACAGCAGCGATCCGCATAAAAATCTAAAAACAAAAAAATGATGTGTGTTTATAACATAAAAAAGCCAGTCTAATGACTGGCTTAATATTGCACAATTTTACCAATGTTCACCCGGGAACAAACGAGCATATGCTTTTTGAACCCAATTCAGTTTCTGTGGTTGACCTACCGAAGCAGAAGAGCTTGGGAACAGGTTATAACCAATCGACATCAATTTATTATTGATATCTGGTGCGATAGAGTAGGTGATCGATGCCAAACGACCTAAGTGGGTCGCCACTTTCTTCGGACGTTTCACAATTGCATATGCAATTAAATCTGCCGCCTGTTCAGGAGAAAGTGTTGGTACATATTTATAAATTTTGGTTGGCGCAATCATCGGAGTGCGTACCAATGGCATGTAAACTGAAGTAATCGCAATTTTATGCGAATGAACTTCGGCAGACAGACAACGGCTGAATGCATCCAGTGCAGCTTTAGATGCGACGTAAGCTGAAAAACGTGTTGCATTGGCCAATACACCAATCGAGCTGATATTAATGATATGACCATCGCGACGAACCATCATCTGCGGGAGAATATTCATCACCAAACGGATGGCACCGAAGTAATTCAGCTGCATTGTGCGTTCAAAATCATGAAAACGATCTGATGATTCATGTACCGCACGACGAATAGAACGTCCTGCATTATTAATTAAAATATCAATATGATCGACAGATGCTAAAATTTGTTTAGAGACTTCATCAATCGATTCCATGTTATTTAAATCACATGGAAACACTGAAGCCTGTCCACCTTTTGCTTCAATTTCTTGTTTAACTTGATCTAATGTTTCTTTGGTACGTGCAACCAATAAAACATGTGCGCCTGCATCGGCAAGTTTATGTGCAGCAGTTAAGCCAATACCACTGGATGCACCTGTAATTAAAACCACTTTACCGTTGACTCGGTTGCGAAAGAGTTTCTCTAGTCTTGAATTCACGCTGTTTTTTTCCTGATTTAAATAGAACAAAATTCTAGATTATGTTTTTTGTAGTTGATTATTTGGCTCAAAATATTGGGGAATTGAGCTCTTCTCATCTCGGTTATGATAACCAAAGTTTAAAAAAAATCTATAAATAAGTTGTTGAATTTACAAATATAATTAGAGTAATTGCTCTATTTTCATTCTTCTTATAACTTAATTTTTACCACGAATTCAAAACAAAGCCAAGAGAAATAAGCACAAAGTATTTAAGAAATAAAAACCTTCTTCCTGATGAGGAAGAAGGTCAAATTTAAAGTAGCTTACAAAACATTAAACTTGAGCAAGTGCCTGTTCTAAATCTGCAATCAAATCATCAATATGCTCAATCCCAACCGATAAGCGAACCATATCAGTACTGACTCCAGCAGACTTTAGTTCTTCTTCATTGAGCTGACGATGGGTGGTGGTAGCAGGGTGGCAGGCGAGGCTTTTTGCATCGCCAATATTCACCAGACGGGTGAAGAGTTGCAACGCATCAATAAAGCGAGTGCCGCCTGCAAGACCATCTTGTACGCCAAAAGACAGAATCGCAGATGGTTTACCTTTCACATATTTTTGCGCCAAAGCATGCTGTGGATGATCTTTTAGGCCAGCATAATTGACCCATTTCACTTTTGGATGCTGCTGTAAATATTCAGCTACTTTTTGCGCATTTTCAGTATGGCGCTCCATACGTAAATTTAAAGTTTCTAAACCTTGCAGGATGAGGAATACGCTGAGAGGACTAATGGCAGCCCCAGTATTGCGTAATGGCACCACCCGTGCACGCGCGATATAAGCCGCTGCACCTAAAGCTTCAACATAATTGACACCATGATAGCTTGGGTCAGGGCTATTCAACACTTTGAAACGTTCAGGATATTTGCCCCAAGGGAATTTGCCACTATCAACAATAGCGCCGCCAATCGAGTTGCCGTGACCACCAATATATTTGGTCAAAGAGTGAACCACAATGTCTGCCCCATGTTCAAAGGCTTTCAATAGAGCAGGGGTGGCAACCGTATTATCGACAATAACGGGTACACCATATTCATGGGCAATTTTCGAAATCGCTTCTAGGTCGATGATATTGCCAAGTGGATTACCAATCGATTCCACAAAGACCAGTTTGGTTTTGTCATCAATCAAGCCTCGTAGTGCTTCTGGATCTTGGTAATCGAAGAAACGCACTTCAATGCCTTGTTTTGGCAAAGTGTGTGCAAACAAGTTGTAAGTTCCGCCATATAAAGTGGAAACAGAGGCAATATTGTCACCCGCTTCAGCAATGGTCTGAATCGAATAGGTAATAGCCGACATGCCTGAAGCTAAAGCCAATGCGCCAATACCGCCTTCAAGCGCAGCCAGACGTTGCTCTAAGACAGCTGTTGTTGGATTCATAATACGGGTATAGATATTCCCTTGAACCTTTAAATCGAACAAATCGGCCCCATGTTGAGTATTGTCAAAGGCATAAGATGTAGTTTGATAAATAGGTACAGCCACGGCTTTTGTTGTTGGGTCTGGGCTATAACCGGCATGAATGGCCAGGGTTTCATCTTTATAGGTCATGTTTACATCATCTTCGTGAGTTAAATATTGATCGAGTTTAGCATTTTCTTATATAAGTCAAAGCGCTATTTAAATGAAATTGTTATCTTAAATATTCATATGAATGTTAATTTTCAGTGCAAGCTGAACAAAATTAACTGTGGATGAATATGTTTAAAAAATAAACGTGTCCTGAGTTGTAACATTCTATTGAAGATGGAAGCTATGCCTTATTTTTTCGGCACTTTCATCGTATAATGCCGGCAATTATTTGTTCGCATAATATTATTGCTATGCGAATGTTGTTTTTTCTATAGAGGAGTCCTACGTGGCCCAATATATTTACACGATGAACCGTGTGTCGAAGATGGTTCCGCCTAAGCGCGAAATCCTGAAAGACATCTCTTTATCATTTTTCCCAGGCGCAAAAATTGGTGTGCTTGGTTTAAACGGTGCAGGTAAATCTACCTTGCTTCGTATTATGGCGGGCGTAGATAAAGATTTCTCAGGTGAAGCGCGTGCTCAACCGGGTATTAAAATCGGTTATCTTGAGCAGGAACCACCATTAGATCCAAATAAAGATGTTCGTGGTAACGTTGAAGATGGTTTGCGTGAACCATTGGATGCCTTGGCGCGTCTTGATGAAGTATTTGCAGAATATGCAGCAGAAGATGCTGACTTTGATGCACTTGCAAAAGAACAAGAGAAATTGGAAGCGATTATCCAGACTTGGGATGCGCATAACTTAAGCAACCAAATGGATCAGGCAGCAGCTGCATTAAACCTTCCCGCTTGGGATGCAGACGTAAACTTGCTTTCAGGTGGTGAACGCCGCCGTGTAGCACTTTGTCGTTTATTGCTTTCTAAACCTGACATGTTGCTTCTTGATGAACCGACCAACCATTTGGATGCAGAATCTGTAACCTGGTTAGAACGTTTCTTGAAAGACTTCGCGGGTACTATTGTTGCGATTACGCATGACCGTTATTTCTTGGATAACGTTGCCGAGTGGATTCTGGAGCTTGACCGTGGACATGGTATTCCTTACCAAGGTAACTATTCTTCTTGGTTGGAACAGAAAAATGCCCGTTTAGAGCAAGAGAACAAGCAGGAAGAATCTTTTGCTAAAGCATTGAAGAAAGAACTTGAATGGGTTCGTTCTAATGCTAAAGGCCAGCAAAAGAAAAACAAAGCGCGTATGGAGCGTTTTGAAGAGCTTAACTCTAAAGAGTTCCAGCAACGTAATGAAACTTCTGAAATCTACATTCCACCTGGTCCACGCTTAGGCAACAAGGTTGTAGATGTTGAAGGGATCAGTAAATCGTTTGATGGTCGTTTACTGTATGAGAACTTAACCTTCTCTGTGCCACCAACTGCGATTGTGGGTATTGTTGGTCCTAACGGTGCAGGTAAAACGACACTGTTCCGTATGATGACGGGCGAGCAACAACCAGATACCGGTACGGTAACTCTGGGTGAATCCGTTAAAGTGGCTTACGTGGGTCAGTTACGTGATACTTTAGATGACAATAAAACCGTTTGGGAAGAAATTTCTGGCGGTCTTGATATCTTGAAAGTGGGCGATTACGAAATCGCATCACGTGCTTATATCGGTCGTTTCAACTTTAAAGGTCAAGATCAGCAAAAACGTGTTGGCAGCTTGTCTGGTGGTGAGCGTAACCGTCTGCAACTTGCAAAAGTCTTGCAGCAAGGCGCGAACGTAATCTTGCTCGATGAACCATCGAACGACTTGGATATCGAAACTTTACGTGCGCTTGAGGATGCAATTCTTGTATTCCCGGGTACGGTAATGGTGGTATCGCATGACCGTTGGTTCCTGGACCGTATTGCGACACACATCTTATCATTTGAAAATGAACAGCCTGAATTCTACGCGGGTAACTATGCTGAATATGAAGCATATCGCCAGTCACGTTTGGGTGATGCTGCTGTACAAAAGCGTTCTAAATACAAAAAAATCGGCGTTTAATTGCTTGTTTTTGTGTGATTAAAAAACCAGCCTCCGGGCTGGTTTTTTATTGGGAATTTTTAGGAAAAAGCTAATTGGCTATATGCTTTTTCTAAGGTCATTTGTGCTTCATGATGTCCTTGCTTAGCCGCTTTTTTTAGCCATTCTTCTGCATGTGTGTAGTTTTTATCTAGGCCTGATTGTCCATGAAGATAACATATACCTAGTTTATATTGTGCATCACTATGGTCTTGCTTAGCTGCTTTTGTTAGCCATTCTTCTGCATGTGTGTAGTTTTTATCTAGGCCTAATTGCCCATGAAGATAACATACACCTAGTTTATATTGCGCATCACTATGGCCTTTTAAGGCAGCACTTAAAAAGTTCCATATTGCATTTCGATTGTTATAAGAGGATTGATCATTATCACACGTTAAATGATGTTCAATCGCAAGCTGCTCAAAACATTGTGCCTGTTCAAACTCCAAATTTGCCTCATCTGTTCTTATATTTTGCATTCCTTGCAAATGTTGATCTGAAGGACTAAGCAAAGCGTCTACAATCTTTTTTATCTTATTCACGATCATAATCAACCCCTTTCTCCTGCATCAGATTATCATAATCTAATCATTTTAACGAAATGATTTTTTTTATTTTAAAGTACAAACAATTTGTAAGTAAGTGAATTTTTTTGTTATTTAAAAAAAAATTAAAAAGGCTTTGATGTTGATTATTAATGTAAATAAAGGTGAATAGTTTTCATATTTTATACAGAATTTCTTACTAACTCTTGAATTTATGCGATCTTGCTCATTAAGTTGATTTATATTTGAAGAGTGCTAAAAAATTATAGTATTTCTCTATTTTTTATGGATAAATTATTTATATAAAGAGAAATAAAATGGGAGTCTGCAATGAATGGACATCACGGGCATGATCATAGTCATGCTGTTGTGAGCGAAAATAATGCCAAAAAATTAACCTTTGCCTTAGTGCTGACCACCACATTTTTAATTGTAGAAGTGATAGCAGGCTTTATTACGCAAAGTTTGGCTTTACTCTCTGATGCAGCCCACATGTTTACCGATGCTGCTGCGCTTGCCATAGCGCTTGTTGCCATAAAAATAGGTAAACTTCCTGCCGATGATAAGCGCACTTTCGGCTATCAGCGCTTTGAGATTTTAGCAGCTCTGTTTAATGCATCTATGCTGTTTGTAGTGGCGATGTATATTCTGTATGAAGCCTATCAGCGTTTTTCAAATCCGCCTGAAATTCAAAGTTTGGGCATGATGATTGTCGCGATTATTGGTCTGATCATTAATCTGATTTCGATGAAAATTCTATTTTCAAGCAGCCAAGAAAGTTTGAATGTAAAAGGGGCGTACTTAGAGGTTTTGAGTGATGCTTTGGGTTCTGTGGGTGTGTTTATTGGGGCAGTGATTATTTATTTTACTCACTGGGTTTGGATAGATACCTTAATTGCCGTGCTGATCGGGTTTTGGGTGTTACCTAGAACGTGGATTTTACTGAAACAAAGCATCAATATTTTGCTTGAAGGTGTGCCTGAAGAAATTGATATTGAAAAATTACGTAATGATCTTCTTGGGTTGAAAGATGTTGAAAGTATTCATCAACTCAAGGTTTGGGCGATTACTTCGAAGAATATACATCTGACTGTGCATTTATATGCACCACAGGCTGATCGTAATGCGTTGTATCAGCAAGCTTTGGAAATGTTAAGCCATATCCATGGCATTACTGAAATGACGCTACAGATTGAAGAGGATGAGTGTCTTGCGCATTCACATTGTCAACCGGATGATCATCAACAAAAACATCCACATCATCGTGATGAAGATTCACATCAGCACCGAGACTGAACATGGAGCTGATGTGAAATGAATTTTATTTTAAATTTCCCACTCGTGGTGGCACTCACGACATTTCCATTTCTTTTGCGACTGCATAAAGCCTTGCATCGAAATTTTAAAGTCGGGTAGGTCGCGGTAAAACATAAAGCCTGCAATCAGACACAGCACAAATACCACCACAGTTGCAGATTGTAATGTTGTTCCTGCACCATCACCAAAAATCCACATGGCAATACTAATTAAAACCAACAGCAATAAGATGAAAACAGCAGGAATTAACAAGACTAAGCTTTTAGGTACCACTGGTCGTGCCGCAGGTCCGCCAGATTGTGCAACAGGCATAATTTTAGGGCTTTGGCATTTTGGGCAACGGTATTGCATTACAACTCCAGAATTCTAATCTATGGGTTATTCTAATCTGAATGTCACGGAAAGCAAAAATACCGCTCATAAAATACCGTGAATAAAAAATTTAGACCATAAAAAAGCCACTGAATAGGTCAGTGGCTTTTTTGAATTTGGCGTCCCTACGGGGATTCGAACCCCGGTTACCGCCGTGAAAGGGCGATGTCCTAGGCCTCTAGACGATAGGGACTTATCGAGGCAACACAGGTAAAACAAATAACTTGGTGGAGTCAAGGAGGATCGAACTCCTGACCTCTACAATGCCATTGTAGCGCTCTACCAACTGAGCTATAACCCCCAGTCTGTGTGAGCGCAATATTAGGGGCATTGCGCTCATACGTCAACTATAAAATCAATTATGCCTCATCAACTGCGTCATTTTTCGGCAATTTTAAGCTTTCATTGAGTTTTTCCCAAACTTTTGCTTCTTTTTTACTCGGACCACCGACAATTTCAAGCGCATGACGTAAACGAGCAAAGGTTAAGTCGGGACCAATCGTTACCATAGACTGCATTACAGGAGTTGAACTGGTCGAACCGGCAATGGCAATAAAGAAGGTTGGCATGAAGTCGCGTAACTTCACTTCCATTTGTGTCGCTAAATCCATCAGGGTTTGACTAACCGTGTCGTTATTCCAGGTGAATAAGCTTTCTAAACGCCAAATTGCAAATTGTAAGCTTTGACGAACTTGTTCTTCAGACAATTTCTTGCTTTCAAACTGTTCTTTAGACAGTTGTGGGAACTGGTTGAAGTAGAAACCTGCCCAATTCACCGCTTCAGACAACAAGTTGATACGCGGTTGAATCGCAGCAGCAATATCTTCCAAAGTCTTACGGTTTGATTTCCAATTCAAAAGGGTATTGAGCAATTCAGCGGGAGAGAGCGCTTTAATCCATTGACCATTGAGCCAGTTGAGCTTTTCTACATCAAAGATTGGACCACCAAGGGATACGCGCTTAATGTCGAAATGTTCAATCATTTCTGCCAAAGTGAATTTTTCACTTTCATCCGGCATAGACCAGCCCATACGACCTAAATAGTTCAATAACGCTTCTGGAAGTACACCGATGTCTTTGTAATAGTTGATTGAGGTTGGGTTTTTACGTTTCGATAATTTTGATTTATCCGGATTACGTAATAATGGCATGTGGCAAAGCACAGGCATATCCCAGCCAAAGTATTGGTATAATAATTGGTGTTTAGGCGCAGATGGAATCCATTCTTCACCACGAATCACGTGGGTAATTTCCATTAAATGGTCATCGACCACATTGGCCAAATGGTAAGTTGGCAAGCCATCCGTTTTAAGCAAAATTTGCATATCGACTTGTGCCCATGGAATTTCCACTTCGCCACGCAGCATATCGTCAAATTTGCAACTGCCTTCAGCTGGCACTTTCATGCGAATCACGTGTGCTTCGCCTGCAGCTAAACGATTTTGAACTTCTTCTTGAGATAAAAGTAAACCACGACCGTCATAACGAGGACTTTCACCGCGGGCTTGCTGTTCAGCACGCATTTGATCCAATTCTTCACTCGTTGCGAAGCAGTAGAATGCATGACCTTTTTCAACAAGTTCTAACGCATATTGTTTATAGATGCCCATACGTTCGGATTGACGATACGGTGCATGTGGACCACCAATATCGGGACCTTCTGACCAATTCAAACCTAACCAACGCAATGAATCTAAAATCATTTTTTCAGATTCAGGAGTTGAACGAAGTTGATCGGTATCTTCAATACGAAGAATAAATTCACCACCATGCTGTTTAGCAAAACATAAGTTGAACAAGGCAATATATGCAGTGCCTACATGTGGGAAGCCTGTAGGAGAAGGGGCAATACGAGTACGAACAGTCATAATCAATATTTTTCAGAATGTGAATGGAAAGTATTATAACGAAAAAGCCTAATCACTTAATGTTAAATTCAACATTGAGATGATTAGGCTTGGTCTAAACTTCTTAAAGGGGCAAGAAGTTCGGTATTAGATTAAGAATTATTTTGTGGGAAAAACACTTGTACAAAACGAGTAAATTTTTGATTTTGAGAGGCAAAAAAGCTTTGTGTCGGTGCAACTTTAATTTCAGTAAGGACTTTTAAATCATTGTCATTATGAAAAGTATTTGAACCTTGCTTGTGTTGTTGCAATGCTTTTTCAATCAGTGATGATTTTTCAGGTAAAAGACTGATTTTAGTATCTATGGCTTTAATGGCAGCTGCGTGTCCAATTTGAGCCATAAACCCTAAAGTTAGACTTAAACTCAATGCTGTTATAACCGGTGTAAATTTCATTTCCACATCCCCCTTACTGGTGCTGGAATTCTCTAGATATTGTTTTTCTATTCTAGTGATAACCATTTAAACACATAAAAAAATACAAAAGTAGAACTAGGTCACACTTTTTTACAAAATGATAAAGAACTAATTCAATGTAGTCACTTTGTATCAAACAACTATGGAGATAGCATGGAGATTGAGCGAAAGATGAAGATTTACATCAGTTTATGCGTCTTTTAGTGGTAAAAATGCATAGAAAAGCATTTTAGTGAATATCTCTAAAACTGATTTTTAATCAATAAAACAATATAACCATATGATTGTTAAAAATATTTTAGCTTTATATAGTGCTTTAATCAATTAAGTATGAGCTTAAAGCACATGAAAAAAATAATAGCATCTACAATTCTTGCAGTATTAGGAGGAATTACTTCACATAGCTTCGCCGCAAAAGATTTTCTCAATGTGTCGTATGATCCAACGCGCGAATTTTACCAAGAATATAATCAGGCCTTTGGTGAATTCTGGAAACAGCGTACTGGACAAGAAGTGAACTTTAAACAATCACATGGCGGCTCGGGTAAGCAAGCGCGCTCAGTGATTGACGGTTTACAAGCCGATGTGGTGACCTTGGCCTTAGCCAATGATATTGAAGAAATTGTAAATGCAGGTCTAATCAATAAAAACTGGCAAAAACAGTTCCCGAATAATTCAGCTCCTTATACCTCAACCGTGGTGTTCCTGGTACGCAAAGGCAATCCTAAAAGTATTAAAGACTGGAATGATTTAACCAAGCCAGGTGTAGAAATTATCACGCCAAATCCTAAAACCGGTGGCGCGCCACGCTGGATTTATCTTTCAGCTTGGGGTTATGCGCTGAAACAACCGGGCGGTAACGATGCCAAAGCCAAAGAGTTGGTGAAAAAACTTTATCAGAACGTAAAAGTACTCGATTCAGGTGCACGCGGTTCTTTAACCACTTTTGCTGAACGCGGTATTGGTGATGTGTTGTTGTCTTGGGAAAATGAAGCCTTACTGGCAACTCAAGGTTTGGGTAAAGATAAATACCAGATTGTTTATCCTTCAATTTCAATTCTGGCAGAGCCGTCTGTAGCGATTGTCGATAAAAACGTGGATAAAGATGGCAACCGCAATTTAGCTAAAGGTTATCTCAACTATTTATATTCACCAAAAGGGCAGGATTTGGCAGCACAGTATTTCTTCCGTCCACGTAATCCGCAAATTGCAGCAAAGTATGCGGCACAATTTCCAAAAATTAAATTGTTTACCATCGGAGATGTTTTTGGTGGTTGGACAAAAGCACAGAAAACCCACTTTGTGAATGGTGCAATTTTCGACCAAATTTATGCTGAAAAAAATAATTGAGTAAGGAGTTATTTAGGTGAATGAAAAGAAACGAATATTAGAAAATATTCGTTTCTTGCATAAGCAAAGCATAAAAAGGTATATCATTTTGATAAAGGATTTAATTTATTATTTGTAAATAAAACAATTGTTTAAAATAAATAGCAGTGTATGGGTTAGGTTTAAAATTGTATGCATCAATTGCGATTTATGATTTTATTTCATATATTTAGCAGTAATGAAGATAACTTGTCTGTACTGTAATGAAAACTCAATTTAAAGCGTTATTCAGTGCGGCATTGCTGGCAACCGGCATTGCTTTTACTGCAACAACTGCTCAGGCAGCTGATCGTGAATTTTTAAATGTATCTTATGATGCAACCCGTGAATTTTACGATGAATTTAATAAATCCTTTGGTGCTTACTGGAAACAACGTACCGGTCATACTGTAAATTTCAAACAGTCCCACGGTGGTTCAGGTAAACAAGCGCGTTCAGTCGTGGATGGCTTAAAAGCTGATGTGGTGACTTTGGCTTTAGCCAACGATATTGAAGAAATTGTAAAATCAGGTCAAATCCAGCCGGGTTGGCAAAAAGAGTTCCCGCATAACTCTGCACCTTATACCTCTACCATCGTATTTATGGTGCGTAAAGGCAATCCAAAGCATATTAAAGACTGGTCTGACTTAACCAAACCGGGTGTACAAATTATTACCCCAAATCCAAAAACCGGCGGTTTACCACGTTGGGTATATTTATCCGCTTGGGGTTATGCACTTAAACAACCCGGTGGTACGGACGCTACGGCTAAAGACTTTGTCGGTAAAATGTACCACAACGTAAAAGTGATGGATTCTGCTGCGCGTGCATCGATGACGACTTTTGCTGAACGTGGCATTGGTGATGTGTTATTGACTTGGGAAAATGAAGCCTTGGTGACTCAAAAGACCATGGGTAAAAACAAGTTCGACATTATCTATCCATCGATGTCAATTTTAACTGAACCTTCAGTGGCAATCGTGGATAAAAATGTCGAAAAAGATGGTAACAAGTGGTTAGCCAAAGGCTATATCAATTACTTGTATTCACCATTGGGTCAAGACATGGCAGCAAAATATTTCTACCGTCCACGTAACCCGGAAGTGTTAGCTAAATATTCTGCTCAATTCCCTAAACTTAAAACTTTCACCCTTGATGAAGTGTTTGGTGGCTGGGCTCAGGCACAAAAAACTCATTTTGTGAATGGTGCAACTTTCGATCAGATTTACAATACTCGTAAATAACGGATTGATTTGTGATTTAAAAAGCCTCCTGATTTGGTGGCTTTTTTATTTCTGATAAAATGTGTTAAAACAAAAATTTGAATCAAAACATAAATTTTCTTTTCTTAATTTTGTAGAGAACTCTATTTTAATAAAGAATCAGAATAAGTATTGAGCTTTAAAATGATATAAAAGTACATGAAATATGAGCTAAATCTGAATTGCATAAATCCAGAAACGGTTTTCTCTATGGAAAGTAATATTTCCCTACAAAAAGTCGTTTGGAGCTTTATCAAAACAAGGTAATAATGTGCAGTTAAATTTTTCATAGTTCTGATTGAATCCTTATGTCGCATATTTCTGTATTACTTCACGAAACTGTTGATGCCTTATTGGCAGATCGAAATACAGGAATTTATGTAGATGGTACCTTTGGCCGAGGTGGTCATACCCGTTTATTGCTTTCTAAATTAGATGAAAATGCACGTGTATATGGGTTTGATAAAGATCCACAAGCGTTGGAAACTGCGGCCATATTGGAACAAGAAGATTCACGTTTTAAAATTATTCATGCCAGTTTCGCCGACTTAAAACAAGAACTTGAAGCACGTGGTATTGGTTTGGTCGATGGTGTGATGGCAGATTTAGGGGTGTCATCTCCACAACTCGATCAGGCTGAACGTGGTTTTAGCTTTATGAAAAATGGTCCACTGGATATGCGTATGGATAATTCAAAAGGTCCAACTGCGGCTGAATGGCTGGTGAATATAGAAGAAGAAGCCCTAGCCAATGTTATTTTCAAATATGGTGAAGAACGTTATAGCCGTCGTATTGCCAAAGCCATTAAAGCTGCGGGTTATATCGAAACGACAGCGCAACTGGCTGAAATTGTGAAAGTTGCCCATCCGAAATGGGAAAAAAATAAACATGCCGCAACTCGAACTTTTCAGGGCATCCGTATTGCCATTAATAAAGAATTAGAAGATATTGAAGCATTCTTGCCGCAAGCAGTGGATGTGCTAAAAACTGGGGGGCGTTTAGCGGTCATTAGTTTCCACTCGCTAGAAGACCGTTTAATTAAACAATTTATTCAAAAAGAATCGACTTTAGCGGAAGATACCAGTTGGGGCATGCCACAAGAACGGGAAGATACCCGTCGATTAAAGAAAATTTCCCGAGTGCGTGCCAGTGAAGAAGAGATTAAAGCCAATTTTCGTTCACGTAGTGCATGGCTTAGAGTTGCAGAACGCTTAGCTTCGAAAGGCGAATAATGAAAACTGAAGTTGTTGAAAAGAAAACAGATAACTTGCCGATGAAAAAATTCATCAGTTATGTCGTTTTACTGGTCTTGGTCTTTTTTAGCGCAATCATGGTGGTATTTCAAGTCTTTGAATATCGTCATGATTACCGTGAATTAAGTGCCTTTAACCGGGAAAGGGATGACCTGAATGCAGAGTGGGGGCGTTTGCTCATCGAGCAGCAAACCTTCGGTGCAACAGCGCAAATTGGCACACGCGCTGTGACCCAGTTGCGAATGTACTCGCCCCCTGCAGCGCAGACGGTTGTAATTTCTTTACCAATGACTTCAGAAGATAAAAAATAAGGCTAGCTGTAATATGGTGGACAAGAGAAATAAGCAAGTGCGTAAAAAACAGCAGTCTGTGACCGATAAAAACACCCTTAGCGTGGATATGTGGCGTTTTTATCTGATGTGGAGTGTGGTTTTACTCTGCTTTTTAGCTTTAGTGGGTCGTGCATTTTATGTGCAGGTGATTAACAAAGACTTTTTACAAAACAAAGCCAATGCCAATATTTTAAGAACCGAAAAAGTCAAGGCGATGCGCGGCGTGATTTATGATCGTCATGGGGTGCCCTTGGCGATCAGTACACCAGTCATGAAGGTGGTGATTGATCCGCGTGATTATTTCGAAACTAAAAAACAGTTTGATGAGATTACTGCTGAACTGGCTAAAGATCCAAATAACCGTAAGCTAAAACGTCAATTACCGGATAAAAACTTAAACCTGGACGAACTTGCCGATGCGGTTGGCATTGATCGTGCCGAGTTGAAAAAGAAAATGAACGAGAAACCTCGTTCACGTTATCTGGTTCTGCAAAAAGAAATTCCACCGCAGCAAGCTGAACTGATTGCCAAACGCGAGTTTCAAGCGGTTTATACCGAGAAAAACTATAAACGTTACTATCCTCAACCGCAGCCAAATGCGCAGATTATTGGCTTAACCAATAGTGAAGGGATCGGGATCGAAGGTCTGGAAATGCAGATGAATACTGCTTTATCAGGTCATGATGGCGCACAACAAGTGGTACGGGATAAAAAAGGTAATCGTTTCAAAGATCCGGAAGTGATTAAAGAAGTTGAAGCCGGAGAAAATATCACCTTAAGTATTGATTCACGTCTTCAATATATTATGTACCGTGAATTGACTGCTGCCGGAGTGGCCAATAATGCCCGTTCAGCCACTGCCATAGCAGTAGATATCAAAACAGGTGAAATTCTGGCAATGACCAGTTGGCCATCTTACAACCCGAATGATAAAAAAAGTTTAGGCAATAAAGATGCCATGCGTAACCGTGGTGCAGTGGATTCATTTGAACCGGGTTCGACCATGAAACCCTTGACTGTGGCGATGGCTCTGGAAAGTGGTAAATACACTACAAATTCAGTGGTAAATACTTCACCGGGCAGTATGCGCATTGGTAACCATACCATTCGTGATACCCATAACTATGGTGTACTGACTTTGGGTGGCATCATCCAGAAATCATCTAACGTGGGTGTTGCTAAACTTGCATTGTCCTTGCCTTATGCCACCTTACCTACTTTTTATAAGCGTGTAGGAATGGGCCAGCGTTCAGCAGTAAAATTCCCTGGTGAAAGTGGAGGTTTAATCTTGCCACCAAGCAAATGGAATGTCTCTGAAGTGGGAACCATGGCTTATGGTTATGGCCTGAATGCTACAGTGCTGCAAATTGCTGATGCCTATGCCATGCTTGCTAATAAAGGCGTCAAGGTTCCTTTAAGTTTATATAAATTAGAGCAACCTCCGAAGGGTGAGCAAATCGTTGATACAAAAATTGCCGATCAAGTGCTGTTGATGATGGAAACAGCGACATTGCCAGGCGGAACTGCTACACGTGCCACTATTCCGGGCTATCGTGTGGCCGGTAAAACTGGTACCGCACATAAGCTACGTGCTGACCGTAAAGGTTATTCAACCAGCGAATATCGTGCTTTATTTGCCGGTGTCGCACCAGTGAGTGATCCGCGTTTGGCCATGATTGTCGTGGTGGAAAATCCTCAAGGCTCTTACTATGGGGGTACGGTATCTGCCCCTGTATTCGCACGCGTAATGCAAGAATCGCTACGTTTAATGAACGTGCCTTTAGATAAACCTTTAGATACTCCCAAAATCCAGTAATAGGTGATGAATGTCCATTACATTTCAAGATCTCTACACCGCTAAAAAAATCACTGGATGGATGACCAAGCCATTCAGTGGCTTTGGTTTAGATAGTCGTAAAGTTGAGCCAGGGCAAATTTTTATTGCCCTGAATAGTTTTTCTCAGCCTGAAAAAACCTTGCAGTTTGCACAGTCTGCTTTGGCAAACGGTGCCTTGGCTGTGGTCAGTGAAGCCGATTTGGGTTTGGAAAATAGTGTCGTGGTGCCAAATGTCCGTCATCTGATGGGGCAGTGGCAAAAGCAATATTTACAAGCGACTCAACCCGTACAAGCGGCACGAACTCTTGCGGTGACGGGCACCAACGGTAAAACCACCATTTCACGACTTGTTGCTGAATTATTAATGTTGCAAGGAAAAAAATGTGCGGTGATGGGAACCACGGGTAACGGAATTTTACCGAACCTTGAAGCATCTTCGCATACCACTTTGGATGCCTTGCATCTGCAAAATGCCTTGCATGATTATGCTCAACAAGGTGCTGAATTCGCAGCGATTGAAGCCAGTTCTCATGGTTTGGAACAAGGTCGTTTGAATGGCTGCGATATTGAAATTGCTGCCTATAGTAATTTAAGCCGTGATCATCTGGATTATCACGGTACGCTTGAAGCCTATGCTGAAGCCAAGTCACGATTATTTAAATTTCCGACTTTAAAAGTGGCGATTATCAATATTGATGATGAGCATGCCAAAGTCATGATCGATGCTGCAAAAGCCAATCCTGCGCAACCGAAAATTTTAAGCTATTCAACGACGCAAACTGCGGATTATCAGGTTAAAGATATTCAATATAGTTTGAATGGCGCAAACTTTAAATTGATCACCAAACAAGGTGAGTTTGAAGTTCAGAGTCCATTGCTCGGTCATTTTAATGTAGAAAACCTGGTGGCAAGTTTGGTGACTGCAGAACAAGCCGGTTTTGATCTTGCAACACTGATTTCAACAGTGTCGCAATTGCAAGGTGCACCGGGTCGTATGCAGGTGATCCGTGACGCAGATCGGTTATTTGTGGTGGATTATGCCCATACTCCTGATGCCTTAATTCAGGTGCTGAAAACCTTAAAACGTCATGTATCTAATCAGTTATGGGCTGTGTTTGGTTGTGGCGGTGATCGTGATCGTGGCAAACGTCCACTGATGACTCAAGCGGCACTCAATGGTGCTGATATTGCATTGATTACCTCAGATAATCCACGTACTGAAGATCCAGAACAAATCTTTGCTGACATGAAAGCGGGTATCGATTTTTCAGCACATGCTGTGCATGAAATTCATGACCGCCGTGAAGCGATTAAATTTGCCGTGCAAAAAGCCCAGGCAGGCGATATTGTCGTCATTGCAGGTAAAGGTCATGAAAATTATCAAGAAATTGACGGTGTACGTCATTGGTTTGACGATGTGATTGAAGTGCAATCGGCAATCGATACACAGCATCACACACCAGATTCAGCTTATCCGGCTCAATAGGAAACAAAAATGCATACATCGACTACCAGTACAGTGCCTTTAGAGCCGTGGACGGCTGCACAGCTTGCTGATGCCACTCAAGGTTACTGGTTGAATGAGAAAGTGCCTCAAGGCAACATTAAACGGATTTTGACTGACTCACGCGATGCTGAAAAAAGCGATGCTTTTTTAGCGCTGCAAGGTGAACGCTTTGATGCGCATGATTTTGTTGCTCAAGTTGCGGCAAATGGTTGCGAAATTGCCATTGTCAGTCATCCGGTGGATGCCGATATTTGTCAACTCGTGGTTGAAGACACGCGTTTGGCCCTCGGTCATTTAGGGGCTTATCGCCGCGCACAAAATTCACAAGTGAAAGTGATTGCGCTGACCGGCAGTAGCGGTAAAACCACGACTAAAGAAATGCTCGGTAGTATTTTATCGCGCTTGGCGCCCACGTTGATTACTCGTGGAAACTTAAATAATGATTTGGGTGTGCCGGTGATGTTGTTAGAGCTTCGAGTTGAACATCAATATGCAGTGATGGAACTCGGTGCGAGTCATCAGGGTGAAATTGATTACACCTCGAATCTGGTTCAACCGTATGTGGCAGGCATTATCAATATTGGTACTGCGCATTTGGGTGAGTTTGGCGGACGCGATGGCATCTGCCGGGCTAAATCTGAAATTTATGCACATATCGCCAAAACCGGTACATCGATTGTTCCTGCTGCAGATGATTTCGCAGAACCAATTCGTCAAGCTGTACAAACCGAACAGGTATTAAGCTTTGGTGATAAGGGTGATGTTTTTGCAACAGAAATTGAATTGCATCCGCAATCATCTACATTCACATTAAATACACCGCAAGGTGTTCGTCAGGTTAATTTACCCTTTGCTGGCGAACATAATGTGCAAAATGCCACGGCTGCGACTGCTTTTGCACTCGCGGTTGGTGTTGCTCTGGATGATATCGTGATGGGTTTAGAACAGGCGACAGGTGCCAAAGGTCGCTTGAATTTTATTCCCGCTAAAAACCATTTATTTATTGATGATACTTACAATGCCAACCCAACCTCGATGCGTGCAGCAGCTGAAGTGCTTGCTCAGCAAGACGGGGTGAAAGTGATGGTCATCGGTGATATTGGTGAATTAGGCGCAAGTGCGGCACAACAACACTATATGTTGGGCCGAGATCTGGTTGCGACAGGTGTCAATTTTGTTGTGGCTGTGGGTGAGTTTTCACCTGCCACTCAAGAAGGCGCGCGCAGTACCCAATATGGTAAAAAAATGCAGGCTTTCCTGACTCAGGAACAAGCCCTTCCTTTCTTACTGAGTCTAATTGAAACACATCAACCTCAATCCATGAGTTTCCTGTTCAAAGGTTCTCGTTATACCCATATGGAAACATTGATGGCTGATTTGATGGAGAAACTTTAATGCTGTTATGGCTATTTGAACAACTGGCGGGCTACAACAGCTCGTTCCAGGTGGTTCGTTATTTAACATTACGTGCTTTGCTCAGTGTCTTAACCGCATTGACCATTGGACTGGTCTTGGGTCCGGTAATGATCCGTAAGCTACAAGCACTCAAATATGGCCAAGCAGTCAGTTCATTTGCTCCTGAAGGTCATGCCAAGAAAATGGGTACTCCAACCATGGGTGGGGTATTGATCCTGCTTTCGATTGGTATTTCAACCTTGCTTTGGGCCGATTTATCCAATCCCTATGTCTGGATTGTACTTGCGGTGATGGTGATCTTCGGTGCTGTAGGCTGGGCAGATGACTGGATTAAGGTCCGTTATAAAGACAATGCCGGCTTGCCTGCAAAGAAAAAATTCTTTTGGACTTCTGTCGGATCGTTAGGTGCAGGTATTGCACTGTATGTGATTGCGACTCAACAGGCCAATCCTGTGCATACTGCGAATATGCTTGATCTGTTGATTCCATTCTTTAAAAACATCAGTATTCCTTTTTCAGCTATTCCGCTGGGTATCGGTTTTATTATCTTTACTTATCTGGTGATTAATGGTGCATCGAATGCCGTTAACCTGACTGATGGTCTGGATGGTTTGGCAATTATGCCAATCGTGCTTGTTGCAGCAGGTTTGGGAGTGTTTGCTTATCTTGCAGGTGATGTTCGTTTTGCTAATTACCTACATATGCCTTATGTAAAATATTCATCTGAATTGGTGGTGATCTGTGCTGCAATGATTGGTGCGGGCTTGGCCTTCCTTTGGTATAACGCACATCCAGCTCAGGTATTTATGGGTGATGTCGGTGCATTATCTTTGGGTGCAATGCTAGGTACAATTGCTGTGATGGTTCGCCAGGAAATCGTCTTTGCGATTATGGGCGGTGTGTTTGTGGTAGAAGCCATTTCTGTGTTCCTGCAAATTGGTTCACTGCGTATGCGTAACAAACGTGTATTCCTGATGGCACCTTTACATCACCATTACGAGAAAAAAGGCTGGCGTGAAACCCAGGTGGTGATTCGTTTCTGGATTATCACGATTATGCTGGTAGTTTTAGGCTTAATGACCTTAAAATTGCGTTAAGCAAATATTCGAAAAAGCCGGCATTTGCTCCCACATCTGCCGGCTTTTTTAACGCCTGATTTCAGGCACTGGAGAAAAATATGAATCTGCTGATGTGTCCTGTATGTCATGAAGCACTGAAACTGACCGAGAAAACATGGCACTGTGCCAATAACCACAGTTATGACGTGGCAAAACAGGGTTATGTTAATTTGCATGTGGTACAGCATAAACACAGTAAAAACCCGGGTGATACCGTGGAGTCCGTGCAGGCGCGCCGTGCATTTTTAAGTGCTGGGTTCTATGCACCTTTGCAAAAAGCAGTGGTCGAAAAAATCCGTGAATTAAGTATTGAAAACCTGCTGGATATTGGCTGTGGCGAAGGCTATTACACCAATGCCATGCAAGCTGAAGTGCTGCAATGTGTGGGTGTGGATATTGCTAAAAATGCAGTACAGGTTGCTGCCAAGTTGAATAAAAAAGTGACCTGGGTGGTGGGGACGGGTGCAACACTTCCTGTGTTAGATGCCTCGATTGACTTGTGTACCAGTTTATTTAGTCCTATTCCAAAGCAGGAAATATTGCGAGTATTGAAGCCCAATGCATATTTGATGGTCGTGACACCCGCGACTGAACACTTATATGCGATGCGTGAGGCATTGTTTGAAGAAGTAAACCCGCATGAACCGAATAAGTTTGTTGATCAATTGGCAGATGCTTTTGAATTGGTAGGTGAAAGTGTTGTTGAAGCGCCTTTTACTGTGCAACAAGCGGACTTGAAAAACCTGATTGCGATGACGCCATATGCTTATAAAGCAAAACCGGAACGTCGTCAGGCTTTAGAGCAGAATGAGCAATTCGAGTTAAAAGGGCAGTTCCAAATTTATTTGTTTAAAAAGAAATAAGCCAAATAAAAAAGCCCTCATTTGAGGGCTTTTTTATTACTTTATTCAAATACATCCAAGAGCTGTTCAATAGCATCCGGTCTATTGTTGGCTGGTTTTTGTGGTGTGTTGTCTGGAGTCTGTATTTCTTCTCCAGGCAAATCGTCAAAGTCACGTTCAGGTGCTCGCACTGGGGCAACAGGTGCTGGACGATACAATGGGCGGGCCAATGGTGGAGAAGAGCGATCCTCTCTGACAGGTTCACCAATAGTTACAGTCTGGGTGTGGTTGGTCGGTGCTTTGGCATTTTTATCGAAATGAACCCATGCCGCTGGTGTACCTTTTAAGGCATTACCCATAAAGTTGGTCCAGATCGGTAAGGCTGCAACACCACCATATTCACGACGACCGAGTGTGGTGGGTTGGTCGAAACCGACCCATGCCACAGTCACCAGTTTGCCATTGAATCCGGCAAACCAGGCATCTTTAGCATCATTGGTGGTACCTGTTTTACCGCCAATATCGCCACGACCAATTTTAAGTGCTGCACGACCTGTACCCTGTTGAATTACATCACGCAGAATGTTGGCCATGTCATAAGCAGAGCTGGATTTTAAAATGCGCTGTGCTTGACGATATTGACTTTTTGATTCATCTAATTGCAATTGCGCAAGTTCTTTTTCTGCTTGCAAAGTTTGATTGGTGACTTCAATCACTTCATCATCTGGGGTAACCGGTGCAGCTGATTCCAGTTCTGCATCATTTTGATTGATACAAGAAATACACGCATATTCTGGATTACTTTGATAAATTACTTTGCCATAAGCATCTTCAATACGATCAATAAAATGCGGCTGAATACGGTAACCACCATTGGCAAAAGTGGCATAACCGGTTGCCATTTGAATTGGGAGGACTTGTGGTGTACCTAGAGCAATGGTGTAGTTACGCGGGATTTGATCTTCATGTAGACCAAAATCCATGAATAATTGTCGTGTACGTTCAATCCCGACAGTTTGTAATAATCGTACAGAAACGGTATTTCGGGATAAGTACAAGGCACGACGTAAAGGAATCATCCCTAAATAACGACCATCCGAGTTCTTCGGTGACCATTTGCCAATCGTAATCGGGCTGTCATTGACCATGCTATAAGGCGTCATGCCACGTTCGAGGGCCAAAGCATAAACAAACGGTTTAATGGTGGAACCCGGTTGGCGCCAGCCTTGTAGTGCACGATTAAATTTAGATTGATAAAAATTATATCCCCCAACAACGGCTTCAATGGCACCGTTGTTTGGGTTGATTGCAATCAGTTGCCCTTGAGCTTTAGGGATTTGAACAAGCGCCCATGATGTTTTATTGTCATTAGGACGTAAGCGAATAATATCTTTAACTTTAACAATTTGAGAAGCTTGACGTGGCGCAGGACCGACACTGTTGGCATTTCTATAAGGATAAGCCCACGACATTCCTGACCAAGGGACGGTCACGGTAGAGCCATCTTGCATCAGGGCATCAAAAGAATTGCTATTTACTTTAATAACTTTAGCAGGGTAGGTGTTTGCATAAGCAGTGAATTCAGTAAGTGGTTTGTCGTTTGCTTCAGCACCGCGCCAACCATGGCGACGGTCGTAAGCCTCTAAACCTTCTTGCACTGCCTGTTCTGCGTAGGCTTGGCGTTTGCTATCCACGGTTGTATAAACTTTATAACCAGAATCAATGGCTTGTTCGCCAAATTTTTCAACGAGTTCTGAGCGTACCATTTCCCCAACATATGGGAATTTATTGTTAATACCCCGGTCTGGCATATCGAGGTTAACGGGTTCGGCAATGGCTTTTTGATACTGTGACTGGTTGATATAACCCAATTGCAGCATACGTCCAAGAATCCAGTTTCGACGTTCCAACGCGCGTGTTGGGTTGACTACAGGATTATATTTAGATGGTGCTTTCGGCAGACCAGAAATCATCGCCATTTGAGCAATACTCAGCTGATCCAGATTTTTGTTGTAATAAATTTTCGCTGCTGCAGCAATACCGTAGGCATTTTTTCCCAAGAAAATCTTATTCACATAGAGAGTTAGAATTTCTTCTTTGGTTAGATTCTGTTCTATTTTTCGCGCAAGGAAAATTTCAGTCAGCTTGCGTTTGAGGGTACGTTCAGGGCTTAAATAATAATTTTTTGCCACTTGCATGGTGATGGTTGAACCACCGGTTTGCACATTTGATCCCGTGATTGTTTCACTGACTGCTCGTCCTAAGCCTTTGAAGCTAATACCGCTATGCTCAAAGAAGGATGAGTCCTCTGCTGCAAGGAAGGCAGAGATGAATGGTTTGGGAATTTGTTTGTATTCTACAGGGACAGATAACTTGCCGCCATACTCTGCAATAAGCTCATTATCGGCACTGTACACCTGTAAAGGTTTTAATAACGGCGCCTTTTTTAAAGTGGTCATTTTAGGTAAAGATGGGGCAATATAGAGATACATGCCATAGAATCCCATCGGAATTGCGACCAAGGCTATAATTATGATCAAAAAAAATGGATGAACATGGCCCGAACGAGATAGCTTTTTCATAACAAGTAAGTTTTAATAAGAGCTAATGGCAAACTAATTGGCGGTCAGTATAGCCTTTACACATACAGATTGTTAGATGCGTTATTGTATCTGTATAAAATTATAGACCAACACTGATTAGTAGGTTACTTTTATTGGGGATAAAAAAATAATAGGAATTATATAGTGCTCAGGTTATATCGTAAGCCGAATAAGGGGTTAATTGGAGTAGATATTAGTTCTACTTCTGTTAAGTTGTTAGAACTTTCTGTTAAAAGCGGTAACAGGTATTGGGTTGAAAGCTATGCGCTGGTGCCTTTACCTGAAGGTAGTGTTGTCGAAAAAAATATATTGAATCCAGAGGCAGTAGGGGATGCATTAGAGCGAGCACTCAATCTAGCAAATACCCAATCCACAGCCGTAGCACTTGCAATTCCGACTTCAATGGTGATTACCAAAACGATTGAGATGGATGCGGACATGACGGATGATGAACGAGAAGTTCAAATTCGTATGGATGCCGAGCAATATATTCCTTTTCCATTAGATGAAGCGAGTCTTGATTTTGAGGTGTTGCCGGAGCGTTTGGCAAACCCGAATCGGGTGAATGTGCTTTTGGTTGCGACCCGTATTGAAAATGTAGAAGCGCGTTCTGAAGTCTTAGAGCTTGCTGGCTTAATACCAAAAACTGCTGATGTTGAAAGTTTTGCTATCGAAAATGCATATCAAGTATTTTCCGATACTTTACCTATGGGTGTGAATACTGTAGGTATTTTAGATATTGGTCATACCATGACAACTTTATCTGTGATGCAAAACAATAAGGTGATTTATACGCGTGAGCAGGTGTTTGGTGGGAAGCAGCTCACTCAAGAAATTCAAAATCGCTATGGTCTGTCTTTTGAAGAAGCTGGCCGTGCAAAGAAAAGTCGTTCATTACCTGATGATTATGATGTTGAAGTTTTAGAACCTTTCTTGGAAGCAGTGGTTCAACAAGCAGCAAGATCATTACAGTTCTTTTTCTCATCTTCACAATTTAATGAGATCGATCATATTTTATTGGCAGGAGGTAATGCCAATATTCCGGGGCTCGCGAAGCTACTCCAACAAAAACTTGGTTATCGTGTGACTATTGCCAACCCATTTTTACAAATGGGCTTTTCTCCACAAATTGATATTAAAAAGATAGAGAATGATGCTTCCTCACTCATGGTGGCATGTGGTTTGGCATTGAGGAGTTTTGATTAATGGCGAGAATTAACCTGCTCCCTTGGCGTGATGAGCTAAGAGAGAAACGAAAAAAAGAATTTATTACAATTTGTATTGGGGTGGCATTAATCGGGGCTTTAGCGGTCGCATTGGCATGGTTTTACTATGACCATAAACTTGAAGATCAAGAGCAAGCGAATCAACTGATTACCAGTACCAATCAAAACCTTGATGTGCAATTGAAATCCTTAGAAGGTTTAGAAGCTCAACGAAATGCCATTGTTGAGCGCATGAAGCTGATTCAGGGTTTACAAGGGCAACGCCCGATTGCAGTTCGCCTGATTGATGAAATGGTACGCGTTACGCCAAGTAATTTGTACATTACCAAATTTGTCCGTACAGGGGATAAATTTACCATTGAAGGTAAAGCGGAAAGCCCGAACACGGTTGCAGAGTTCTTGCGTAGTTTGGAAGCATCAGCCTGGTATAGAAACGCATTTATGAATTCTTTTTTAGCTGTTGAAGAGAAGAAAGATAAGGCACCTAGTTCTGTAGTTCCACGTGTTGAAGAAGGTTATGGTTCATTCGTCATTACTGCTGACTTGGATGAAATTGCACAACCTACTACACCCGAAGCAGCACAAAATACAGCTAATTCAACAGTGGGGGCAGCACAATGAGTCTCGATGAATTTGATGAATTAAATCCAAATGAAGGTGTTGCTACACACAAAAAGAAGATGACCTTAGATAAGTTTCTTCAGCAGTTCAATACCTTGGATATGAATAACTACGGGAGCTGGCCATTATCGGTTAAAATCACTTGCTGGATTTTAATCATGATGATGATTGGTATTCTGGGTTATTTTGCGCTGATTAAAAGTCAAATAGACGCAATTTCCAATGCTAATGCTCAAGAGCAAAATTTGCTGAATGAATTCCGTGAAAAAGATTCAAAGCTTCGCAATTTGCAACAGTTGCAAGCGCAGTTACAAGAAATGGAAGCGAATTTTAATCAGCAACTCGAACAATTGCCTAAAGAAACTGAAATTCCAGGATTGGTTGAAGATATCAACGTCAGTGGGGTGAATTCTGGTCTGAAATTTAAAAATATCCGTTTAGAAAATGAAATTAAGCAAGAGTTCTTTATTGAGCAGCCAATTTCTATGGAAGCAACAGGTGATTATCATGCCTTTGGTTCTTTTGTCAGTGGTATTGCAGCACTTCCGCGTATTGTCACTTTGCATGATTTTGATATCACGGGTACGGAAAATAAAGAGAAAAAAACCGATATTCCTCAAATTACCTATAACGTTAAAGCCAAAACCTATCGTTATATCGGTGCTACGGATACTCAAGCAGCAGATGCGAATTCAACTGCTACAGCTGGGGGGGCACAGTAATGAAAATAGAAAAAATGACTTTAAGCCTGGTATTAGGCTTGTTATTGGTGGGGTGTGATTCTCGTATTGATGCGGTCAACGAGCAAATGGCAAGTATTCGTAATCAAGCGCCATTGCCGATTGAACCGGCACCGGTTTTTCCACCTGTGCCAACATTTGACTATGCAGCCCATCAACTGAAAAGCCCTTTTTTACCGAGTTCGTTGGCTGCAGAATTGAGAATTATGGCAGGAAAGCGCGTCTATCCTAACTTATCACGTCAATTGCAACCTTTAGAAAGTTATGCCATCGAATCCTTGAATATGAAGGGAAGTATGCGTAGTCAGTCTGGGCAAATCCTGGCATTAATTCAAACCCCAGATGGCGAAATAGAGCGCGTACAACGTGGTAGCTACATGGGTGTGAATCATGGCCGTGTGGTGAATATCACGCCAACACAAATCGATCTTGTGGAAATTATTCCAGATGGACGTGAAGGATATGTAGAGCGTCCAAGAAGTCTGATATTAATTGGACCAGCGCCTTAAGTTTAAAGGAATAAAAATGAATAACAGTTTGAAAGATTTTATATTTGGGGATGGCAATACAATGAACCATTTGTTCCGTCAATTTTCTATGGGTGCTGTTGCGATTGCAGTGATGCAAGTTGCTAATGCACAAGTCAGTATTACCAATATTGTGCCTATGCAAGTTGCAGGTCAGGGTACAGAAATTCGTGTCATGTTTAACGGCTTGCCTCCACAACCGCAAGCCTATCAATTAGAACAGCCATCACGTCTGATTCTGGATTTTGATAAAGCACAGCAAAATTTAAAGCAAAATAGCATTGCAGTTGCCACCAAAGAAGCCAGTTCTGTTGATGTAAGTTCTGATGCGCAACGTTCACGTTTAACGGTGAATTTAGCGGATGCCGGTGCCTTTACCACACGCGTGGAAGGCAATACCTTTATTTTAAAAATTAATTCTGCTGCGGGTAATGCATTTGCACCTCAGCAGGTAGCGGCTCAAAGTCAAAGATCTACCCAAGGAATTTCCAATATTGGCTTCCAGCGCGGTGGTCAAGGTGAAGGGCAGGTTGTTATTGATTTGCTCGGCACAAACACGCAGGTTGATGTGCAGCAGCAAGGCAGTAAAGTTGTTGTACGCACTTTAGGCAGTAAAGTTCCTGCACACTTGGCTCGTCGTTTAAATGTAAATGATTTTGCAACGCCAGTTTCTACGATTGATGCAAATAATAATGGTGGAAATGGTGTAATTACCATTCAGACTGCTGGCAGCTATGAATATATGGCATATCAGGCAGACAATAAACTTACAATCAGTTTGAAACGACCTGAAGATAAAAATCCGCTTAAACCGAAAGCAGCCAATAGCTATACCGGTAAAAAGATTTCTCTAGATTTTCAGGATATTGAAGTACGTCGTGTGCTCCAGTTATTGGCAGACTTCACTGAAATCAATATGGTGACAGCTGATACGGTACAAGGAAATATCACTTTACGTTTAAAAGATGTGCCTTGGGATCAGGCATTAGATATTATTCTAAAAACCAAGAATTTAGATAAGCGCCGTAATGGTAATGTGATTTGGATTGCACCTGTTTCGGAATTAATTAAAGCAGAAGAAGAACAGGCTAAGGCTATAGAGCAAAGTGTAAAATTGGCGCCAATACAGACAGAGTATATGCAATTAAGCTATGCAAAGGTTGCTGATATTGAAAAACTGATTACCCAAACAAAATCTTCAAATAATTCTAATTCTGGGAATAGTGGTAATAATAATTCTAGTGAAAGTTTATTAAGCTCACGTGGAACGATATCCGCTGATGCACGTACCAATACACTCATTATTAATGATACGGCACAGAATATTGATAAAGTCCGAAAAATGGTCGACTTGCTAGACATTCCAGTTAAACAAGTGATGGTTGAAGCCCGTATTGTTCGTGCTTCAACAGAGTTTAGTAAAGAGATGGGCGTGAAGTGGGGTATCTTGTCGCAAGGTATTAATCAAAATAATGATTTGTTGGTCGGTGGTAGTGATACAACCTTATGGGATTTAAAAACCCCTAGTGATGATGGTAAATATACGATTCAACGTCCACAGAACTTAAATGTGGATTTAGGTGTAACTAGTCAAGGTGCAAGCCGCATTGCCTTTGGTTTAATCAGCTTATCTGACTTTATGCTGGATTTGGAACTTTCTGCATTACAAGCAGATGGTTATGGTGAGGTGATTTCAACACCTAAAGTCCTCACTGCAGACAAACAAATGGCTAAAGTTTCATCCGGTACGCAAATTCCATATCAATCTTCAGAAGGTGGTGGCGCAAATGCAGTTTCAACCACTGAATTCATTGATGCTGTACTTAGCTTGGATGTCACACCAAGTATTACACCTGATGGCAAAGTTCAGATGTTACTGAATATCACCAGTGATACTCCAGGAAATCCGACACCGACCGGTCAATTGACAATTAATAAAAATCAAATCAATACCAATGTCCTGGTTGATAATGGAGAGACTGTGGTACTCGGAGGTATTTTTGAACAAGAAACCCGTAATGCTCAAACTAAGGTACCATTCTTAGGGGATCTTCCTTACGTAGGTCGTTTATTCCGTAAAGATATCAAGTCTGATAATAAGCGCGAGCTATTGATTTTTGTTACACCACGAATTGTTAATGACAGTGTTTCAAGAAATCATTAATATATTTTGAATTTAACAAAACACATAGGTGACTCCTTGCCAAGCAATGAGTTTGAAACCCTGCCAAATATTTATTTGGTAGGGCCAATGGGGGCTGGGAAAACAACGGTTGGTCGACATTTGGCGGAACTGTTAGGTCGAGAGTTTCTTGATAGTGATCATGAAATTGAACGAAAAACAGGGGCGACAATTCCTTGGATTTTTGAAAAAGAAGGTGAAAAGGGATTTCGTAACCGTGAAACAATGGTGATCGATGAACTCACTGCTCGTTCACAACTGGTTCTTGCGACTGGTGGTGGCGCAGTGACCCAAGCACCCAATCGTGAATTTTTAAAACAACGCGGAATCGTTGTTTATCTCTATACTCCCGTCGAAATTCAATTACAGCGCACCTACCGGGATAAAAACCGTCCTTTATTGCAAGTTGAAAATCCTGAAAAAAAGTTACGTGATTTATTGGCGCTTCGCGATCCTTTGTATCGAGAAGTTGCGCATTATATTATTGAAACCAATCAGGGAGCTGCTCGTGATTTAGCTCAAAAAATCTTACATATGATTGTTTCTCAAGAAGCAGATTTAGTCTAATTAACGGTTTTAATTTCATGCAAACTTTACATGTTGAACTCGGCGATCGTCGATATCCTATTTTTATTGGCAGTGATTTAAACCCACAATCTTTACTTGAGCCTTATATCAAAGCTAAGCAAGTGATGATTGTGACCAATACAACGGTTGCACCTCTGTATTTAGATCATTACGTGACTGCAATTGAAAGTTTAGGGAAAACAGTTGCAACATGTATTTTGCCTGATGGTGAAAAATATAAAAATATTGAACATTTAAATTTGATTTTTGATGCCTTATTAGAAGCCGGATTTAATCGTGATGCTACCGTTCTAGCTTTAGGTGGTGGCGTGATTGGGGATATGGCTGGCTTTGCCTCTGCATGTTTTCAACGCGGAGTGTATTTTATTCAAGTACCCACTACGCTGCTGTCACAAGTAGATTCAAGTGTGGGCGGGAAAACTGGCATTAATCATCCCTTGGGTAAAAATATGATTGGTGCTTTTCAGCAGCCACAAGTGGTGTTGGCGGATATGGCGCAATTAAGCACTTTACCTGATCGTGAATTGTCAGCAGGTTTGGCGGAAGTAATTAAATATGCCTTATTGGGCGATCTGGATTTCTTGGTCTGGCTCGAAGAAAATATGGATGGCCTGGTGGGACGTGATTCAGAGTTACTGGCTGAAGCTGTTTACCGCTCATGTGCACATAAAGCACGTATCGTTGCCAATGATGAAAAAGAACAAGGTGAGCGCGCTTTACTTAATTTAGGGCATACTTTTGGTCATGCGATCGAATCCTACTTAGGATATGGCGTTTGGTTACATGGCGAAGCGGTTGCAACCGGTATGGTGATGGCTGCGGATTTGTCGCAGCGTATGGGCTGGATTTCAGCGGAAGATTTGGAACGTACAAAAAAAATCATTCAACGTGCTCATTTACCCGTAAAATGCCCAGCTATTCCACTTGATGAATTCCTCGCATATATGGCACATGATAAAAAAGTGCTGAATGGACAGTTACGCCTTGTATTGATGAAATCTTTAGGACAGGCTGTAATTACCAGAGAATTTGATGTGGAATTGATGAAACAAGCGATTTTGGCGAATCAAGAGAAGGCATAAGTCATGGCAACCATCCGTACACAATGGCAACGTATTCAAAACTATATCTGGCTGGTGTGTGGGTTGGTGTGTCTATTTGCAGCACTTATTTTTTGGGCAATCACGGACAGTGATGCTTTGGTAGAAGTAGAAAAATCTGCTGAAACTGAAGCTGAATTGCAAATTCAACCGGAAAAAGTGGCTGCAACGAACCTTCTTGGTGCACTTCAAAAAGAAGTACGTCCTTTGGAAATGACTACGCGTGTGGTCAATACTGCAAGCTATGAACCCGAGTTTCGCGGCACTAAGTTTATTAATGATAATAAAAATGTGGCCACGATTGAACTGTTTCGAGCGACCAAAGACGATGTGATTCGAAGTTTTCTAAAAAAACAGTCCGATCGTAAGAACTTTTTTTATATTCGCCTGAGCGGTGAAAATCAAATTGAACAATATGTTCTGCTTTATGGTATCTATGGAAATAGTGATCAAGCAAAACAGGCCCTTCAACAATTGCCATTCCAGTTTCCCAAGTCTATTCAACCTCAAGTTCAGGATATTGAGAATTATGCTGCTTTGGTCAACGACATGGGTGCAGAGGAAATGGGTTCCAATAGCAAACTATATGCAGTCAATTTGAAATCTGCACCATTGCCTCGCATTGATGAGAGTCTTGTGGCTCAACCTAAACCCAAACCGACTGTACCCG
Organism: Acinetobacter terrae; assembly: GCF_002135195.1. Taxonomy (NCBI): domain Bacteria; kingdom Pseudomonadati; phylum Pseudomonadota; class Gammaproteobacteria; order Moraxellales; family Moraxellaceae; genus Acinetobacter; species Acinetobacter terrae. The sequence continues at coordinate 72,763 of NZ_NEGF01000010.1, read as the reverse complement.
TGGTTGATCCTAAAGCAGCAACGACAACCACAACGGTCACACGTCGTGATGAAGAGGGTAATGTCGTGGATGTGCAGCAGTCTCATTCTGGTATTGAATCTGCGCCGAAAAAAAATGGCAATAAAGTAGCAGAAACTGAAATTAGCGATCCATTTAATTAAAAATATAGTACTAAAATAGAGCAAATTAAGTTATAAAAATATCTATATGCACAAATATAGTGCGAAAAATGGTTTCAAGAAAATAAGATGAAGCAGATGGAACTTTAATATTTCTATATTTAAAACATTTAGCATTGTCTTTCTTTAATTGGCATCATTTTTGCTTTATTGGTGCATGAATTGAGTTATTGTCCCTATTTTGGCGCGAAAAGATTCAATGATTGTGCGAAGTTACTGAATTTACCCGCTTTAAAAGAGTGCGTAAATCAGTAAATTTTTTTTTGTAATTGATCCATGCACGCAAGATAAAATGCGATTATCTTAAGTATGTGAAGAAAAATGATTCTGCCCAATCTTGATCTGAGTGTAAGTAAATTGGACTAAATCGCAAAGAAAATATTTGATTGTTAGATGCCCGCTTTATGGGCCATGTTGAAGAAGGGTACGCTATGCACATGCCATCGCCTAATACTGTAGCTCCCGCTCAAGGTTTATACCAACCGGATGAGTTTAAAGATAACTGTGGTTTCGGTTTAATCGCCCATATGCAGGGTGATGCAAGCCATGATCTGGTCAAGACCGCGATTCATAGCTTAAGTTGTATGACCCACCGTGGTGGTATTGCCGCAGATGGCAAGACAGGGGATGGTTGTGGTTTATTGCTGGCTATGCCGAAAGCATTTTTCCGTGAAGAAGCAAAAAAACTCAGTGACATCACTTTAAGTGAAGTGTTTGCAGTCGGTACTGTATTTTTAAATCTTGATCCTGCAATTGCAGCCCATTCAAAACAGGTTTTAGCCAAAGAAATCGAATCTGAAGGCTTAAAAGTTCTTGCTTGGCGTGTGATCCCAACCAATGTCGATGCTTTGGGTGAAATTGCACTTCAATCGATGCCGGCATTTGAACAGATTATTGTCAATTGCCCAATGGGTGTTACGGAAGTTGAATTTAACCGTAAGTTATTCCTTGCGCGTCGTCGTGCGGAACAATTACTGAGCAATGATTCTTCATTCTATGTCACAACATTGTGTTCAACAGTCATCACCTATAAAGGTTTGATGATGCCTGAAGCAATCGCAGACTTTTATACAGATTTAGCAGATCCACGTTTGGAATCACACATTGTGGTCTTCCATCAGCGTTTCTCGACCAATACATTACCGCGTTGGCCTTTAGCGCAGCCGTTCCGTTATCTTGCACACAATGGTGAAATCAACACCATTACCGCAAACCGTAACTGGGCAATGGCGCGTGTTCCAAAATTTGAAAACCCATTACTTCCAGGTTTAACTGAGCTTAATCCAATCGTGAACCGTACAGGTTCGGATTCTTCAAGCCTGGATAATATGCTTGAAATCTTGGTCGGTGGTGGTATGGACCTGTTCCGTGCGCTACGTATGCTGGTTCCACCTGCTTGGCAAAATGTTGAAACTTTAGATGCCGATCTTCGTGCATTCTACGAGTTTAACTCTAAACATATGGAAGCATGGGATGGTCCTGCAGGTCTGGTAATTCAAGATGGTCGTCATGCCATCTGTATGCTGGATCGTAATGGTTTGCGTCCTGCACGTTGGGTCATTACCAAAAATGGTTACATCACACTTGCATCAGAAATTGGTGTTTGGGGTTATAAACCTGAAGACGTAATTTCTAAAGGTCGTGTGGGTCCAGGTCAAATTCTGGTAATTGATACCCTCACTGGTAAATTGCTCGATACTCAAGATGTCAGCAACCATTTGAAAAAAATGCGTCCTTACCGTGAATGGTTACGTGAAAACTCAATTCGCCTACAAGGTAGCCCAGAACTTGAAGAATATTTATGTGATCAAGGCTTAAAAGGCGATGCCTTAAAAGCATCACAGAAAATGTTCATGGTGACTTTTGAAGAACGTGATCAATTGCTACGTCCAATCGCAGAAAGCGGTCAGGAAGCAGTTGGCTCAATGGGTGATGATACGCCAATGGCCGTATTGTCTCGTCAGGTACGTCATGTATCGGATTACTTCCGTCAACAGTTCGCGCAAGTCACCAATCCACCGATCGATCCATTACGCGAATCGATCGTGATGTCTTTAGAGACTTGCTTGGGTCGTGAGCAAAACGTATTTGAACAAAGCCCTGAACATGCAGATCGCTTGATTATTTCAAGTCCGGTACTTTCAAACTCAAAAATGCATCAAATGCGTACTTTGGGTCGTAAAGGCTACGAAATTGCTGACATTGACTTAAACTATGTGGCAAGCGAAGGTTTGCAGGCGGCAATTGCACGGATCTGTGAGGAAGCCGCTCAAGCGGTTCGTGATGGCAAAACCTTGCTGGTGCTTTCTGATAAGAAAATCCGTGAAGGTTATTTACCTGCCAATGCATTAATGGCAACAGGTGCGGTTCACCATCACTTGATTCAAGCCGGTTTGCGTACTGATGCCAACATCATTGTAGAAACAGCTTTGGCACGTGATGCGCACCAATTTGCAGTGATCTTAGGGTTTGGTGCAACTGCGATTTACCCATATTTAGCGTACGACGTGATTAATGACTTGATTGCCAAAGGTGAATTGTTGGGTGACCCAATTCATGCACAAGCGAATTTCCGTAAAGGTATTGAGAAAGGCCTGTTAAAAGTTCTTTCTAAAATGGGTATCTCAACGGTTGCGTCTTATCGTGGTGGTCAGTTATTCGAAGCCGTTGGTTTGTCGAATGAAGTGGTTGATAAATGTTTCACTGGCGTGCCAAGCCGTATTCAGGGGGCAACATTTGCAGACCTTGAAAATGATCTTAAAAAATTGGCTGAAAATGCGTGGAAAGCACGTAAGCCAATTGATCAAGGTGGTTTACTGAAATTTGTATTCGATAAGGAATATCACGCATTTAACCCGGACGTGATCAATTCACTTCATAAAGCAGTACGATCAGGGGATTATGCTGACTTTAAAGAATATGCAGAATTGGTGAATAATCGTCCGATTACTACGATTCGTGATTTATTCAAACTGAAAACAGACAATTCAATTGTATTAGAAGAAGTGGAATCGGTTGAAGAAATCTTGCCGCGTTTCGACTCTGCCGGGATGTCTTTAGGTGCATTGTCTCCTGAAGCGCATGAAGCGATTGCAATTGCCATGAATACCATTGGTGGTCGTTCAAACTCTGGTGAGGGCGGTGAAGATCCTGCACGTTATGGCACAATCCGTAACTCGAAAATTAAACAGATTGCATCAGGTCGTTTTGGTGTTACACCAGCGTACCTAACTTCTGCGGAAGTATTGCAGATTAAAGTGGCACAAGGTGCTAAACCGGGTGAAGGTGGTCAGTTACCGGGTGGTAAAGTGAATGGCTTAATTGCACGTTTGCGTTATTCCGTTCCGGGTGTGACTCTTATTTCACCTCCACCGCATCATGACATCTACTCAATTGAAGATTTGTCACAATTGATCTTTGACTTAAAACAAGTCAATCCGCAAGCGATGGTGTCGGTAAAATTGGTCTCTGAACCGGGTGTAGGAACTATTGCGGCAGGTGTGGCGAAAGCATATGCCGATTTCATTACCATTTCTGGTTATGACGGTGGTACTGCGGCATCTCCATTATCTTCAATTCACCATGCAGGTTCGCCATGGGAGTTAGGTTTGTCTGAAGCGCATCAAGCCCTTCGTGTAAATGACCTTCGTGGCAAAGTACGTGTACAAACCGATGGTGGTTTGAAAACAGGTTTAGACGTGGTTAAAGCGGCTATTTTGGGTGCTGAAAGCTTCGGCTTTGGTTCTACTCCAATGATCGCGTTGGGTTGTAAATATCTGCGTATTTGCCACTTAAACAATTGTGCAACCGGTGTAGCAACTCAGCAAGACCATTTACGTCAAGAGCATTATATTGGCGAGCCAGAAATGCTGATCAATTTCTTCCACTTTATTGCAGAAGAAACGCGTGAATGGTTAGCAGCTTTAGGTGTTTCAAGTCTGAAAGACTTGATTGGCCGTACAGATTTACTTGAAGTATTGCCAGGTGAAACGGATAAACATGCTCACTTGGATTTAAGTGCATTGTTAACTTCTCATCCTTCTGCTGAAGGTAAAGCGCAATATTGCCAGGTTCAAGGTAATGCACCATTTGATAAAGGCTTGCTGGCTGAGAAAATGGTACTCGAGATGCTTCCGACCATTGAAGCGGGTAAGAGTGGTGAGTTTAACTACAATGTTGTCAATTGTGACCGTTCAATTGGTGCACGTATTTCAGGTGAAATTGCGCGCCGTTATGGCAACTTGGGTATGGAAACGCATCCTGTGGTCATGAATTTGAAAGGTACTGCAGGTCAGTCACTCGGTGTTTGGAATGCCGGTGGTTTGCATATCAAACTTGAAGGTGATGCCAACGATTACGTGGGTAAAGGTATGGCTGGTGGCCGTATCTCCATCTTCCCGCCAAAAGGTTCGCCGTTCCAGACTCAAAATACTGCAATCATTGGTAACACATGCTTGTACGGTGCAACTGGCGGTAAAATCTTTGCTGCAGGTACTGCAGGCGAACGTTTTGCGGTTCGTAACTCGGGTGCATTTGCCGTGATTGAAGGCGCAGGCGACCACTGTTGTGAATATATGACGGGTGGTATTGTGACTGTACTGGGTAAAGTAGGTCATAACTTCGGTGCTGGTATGACCGGTGGTTTTGCTTATGTACTTGACCTTGATAATGACTTCGTTGACCACTATAACCATGAGTTGATCGAGTTAAATCGTATCTCTACAGAAGCGATGGAAGAACATCAAGAATTCTTGCTTCGTATCTTGGATGAACATATTAAAGAGACAGGTAGTGCTTGGGCGTACAAGATCCGCAACGAGTTTGATTTTTACAGCCGTAAATTCTGGCTTGTAAAACCAAAAGCTGCTAATTTGCAAACGCTTTTGAAAACGACTAAAGCCGATCCACAATAATTCCACGACGAACAGATTGATAGGCAGGTGTAGCTGATAAATAAACAGACTACACCTACCCACGGAGAGAGACATGGCAGAGCGCCTAAACAATGACTTTCAATTCCTGGATGTAGCACGCCAAGATCCAGAAAAAAAAGATCTAACTGTCCGCAAAGCAGAGTTTGTGGAAATTTATAAACCTTTTACAGCGGAAATTGCGACCAATCAATCGCACCGTTGTTTAGGTTGTGGTAACCCGTATTGTGAATGGAAATGTCCAGTACATAACTACATTCCAAACTGGTTAAAACTGATTGCTGAAGGTCGTATTTTCCAGGCAGCTGAACTTTGCCATCAAACCAATACATTGCCAGAAGTGTGTGGCCGTGTATGTCCGCAAGACCGTTTATGTGAAGGGGCTTGTACCTTAAATGATGGTTTTGGTGCAGTCACCATTGGTAATGCAGAAAAATATATCAATGACACCGCTTTTGCTTTGGGCTGGCGTCCAGATATGTCCAATGTAAAATGGACAGATAAAAAAGTTGCGATTATTGGTGCAGGTCCAGCTGGTCTAGGCTGTGCAGATATTTTGGTACGTGCAGGGGTAAAACCAGTCGTCTTCGATAAGCGTCCTGAAATTGGTGGGTTACTGACTTTCGGTATTCCAGAATTCAAGATGGAAAAAGACGTCATGAAACGTCGCCGTGAAATTTTCGCGGGTATGGGCGTTGAATTCCGTTTAAATACTGAAATTGGTACAGATATCACTATCGATCAGCTTCTTGCAGATTACGATGCCGTGTTCATGGGTATGGGAACCTACACCTACATGAAAGGCGGTTTCGCCGGTGAAGATCTGGATGGCGTTCATGATGCGCTTGATTTCCTGATTGCCAATGTGAACCGTACTCAAGGTTGGGAAAAAGACGCATCTGAATACATCAGCGTTGAAGGTAAAAAAGTGATTGTACTGGGCGGTGGTGACACTGCGATGGACTGTAACCGTACTTCAATTCGTCAAGGCGCTGAATCAGTTGTCTGTGCTTACCGCCGTGATGAAGAAAATATGCCGGGTTCACGTCGTGAAGTGAAAAATGCGCGTGAAGAAGGTGTGGACTTCATGTTCAACCGTCAGCCAATTGAAATTGTGGGTGAAAACGGCAAAGTTACTGGCGTTAAAGTGGTCACTACGCAATTAGGCGCGCCTGATAGTCGTGGCCGTCGTAGCCCAGAACCAGTTCCGGGTTCAGAAGAGGTTTTACCTGCTGATGCAGTGCTTTTAGCTTTCGGTTTCCGTGCAAGCCCAGCAGACTGGTTTGCGGGTGCAAACATTGGTCTGGATGGTTCAGGTCGTGTGGTTGCAGCTGAAAAGCAACAATACAAATTCCAAACTTCTAATCCGAAAATCTTTGCCGGTGGCGATATGGTTCGTGGTTCTGACCTGGTGGTTACTGCAATCTGGGAAGGGCGTGAAGCAGCTGAAGGTATTCTTGAATATTTAGATGTTTAATCGATAACTTCTAAGTTCTATATTTAAAAACCCACTTCGGTGGGTTTTTTATTTGGATGATTTGCAGTACTGAAATTAAACAAAACTAAGCCCAAATATGTTTACAATAAAAATATTCAAACAAATACAAAGAAATATAGAGGATATAGGCATATGAATGTAATGAAAAAAAGTTTAGTCACTATGGCTCTTGTAAGCACTTTAACCTTATCCGGTTGTGGCTATAATACGCTACAGGTGAAAGATGAAGCGGTGACAGCCTCTTGGTCTGAAGTACAAAACCAATATCAACGCCGTGCAGACCTTGTACCCAACTTGGTCAATGTGGTGAAAGGCTATGCCAAACATGAAGAAAAAGTTTTAACGGAAGTTACGCAAGCACGTGCTAATGTCGCAGGCTTAAAAGTAGATAAAGAAGTCTTGGAAGATCCGGCCTTATTCCAAAAATATCAAGAAGCACAGGCGCAGATGACCAGTGCACTCTCACGTTTAATTGCAGTTTCTGAAAATTATCCTGATTTAAAAGCCAATGAACAATTCCGTGATTTACAAGTACAACTTGAAGGTACTGAAAACCGTATTGCAGTAGCGCGTAACCGATATATTGCGACAGTCCAAGACTTTAACTCTTATTCTCGCCAGTTCCCTCAGGTGATGACCGCCAAAGTTATTGGGATGAATCCCAAGCCGAACTTTAGTGCAGAGCAAGGTGCACAAAATGCACCTAAAGTATCTTTCGACTAATTCATTGATTGTTGAATAAGGATTGCTGATGTCTGATTCTTATAAAGAATACATCTCACCCATAATAAAAATACTTACGGTATTTTTATTGGGCTGTAGTTTGCTGATGAGTTCACTTGCCTGGAGTGAGGTTGCAACAGCGACAGATGAGAATACTGATGCTGTAGTGGTCGGCAAAATTATTAAGGATCAACAGCAGACATCTCAAAATCAAACAGCAACCAAAGACAATACTGAAACCACGGTTCAATCCCCGCAAATTGCTAATGATATGGCAGAAGGAGAATCCATACGTGGCTTGCCCACTTTAAATGAACCTGTGATTGATCAGGCAAACGTATTAACTGAAAGTCAGAAGCAGGCAATTAGTCAACGGATTTTAGCGCTACATGAACAGGGTAAAGCACAAATTGGCGTGGTGATAGTTTCAACCACAGGTCAGGAAGATATTTTTGATTTTGCCATGCGTGTTGCTGAAAAATGGCAACTTGGATCGGCAAAACAGGATAATGGTCTATTGATGGCGATTGCTGTTAATGACAGTCGTATCCAAATTCTGACAGGTTATGGATTGGAAGGTGTAATCCCTGATATTGTGGCAAGTCGGATTATTCGAAATCAAATCACACCTTATTTTAAACAAGCCCAATATGCACAAGGTATTGAAGCGGGACTGGTTGAAATAGAACGTATTTTAAATATGGATCCCGAGGTGGCGCAAAAAGCCGCGCAAGAACTTAAAGAACGCCATGAACAAGCTTTGCATAAACAGCAAGCCAAAGAGAAAACTTTTAGTACAGCATTATTTATACTGATTGCAGGCATTATTGGTTCCTTTATTTTTGGCAAGGGTTTAAGTGCGTCCACTGCTGCGGTGGCTGGAACGGTAGCCGGATTGGTGAATGGTGCAGGATTAGTTACTAGTTTATTAATTGGTGGTGGGATTTTCTTTTTACTGATTACCGCTATTGCACAAACCATTTTCCAGCTGTTTTTGGCTTCTGCCGGTCGTGGCGGTGGTGGAGGACGAGGTGGCGGCTTTGGAGGTGGTGGCGGATTTAGTGGCGGAGGCGGTGGTTTTGGCGGTGGAGGGGCATCAGGCTCATGGTAATAAAAACAGAAACGACAGATATTGTCACACAGCCTAAAATAGAAGAAGTAAGCCAACCCAGTTTTAAACGTTGGTTAAAGCATTTTTTATATATGCCTGCGGCTAAGCGTTATTTCTCTAAGCAGGATCAGCAAGCAATTGCCCAAGCTGTAACTGACGCAGAACACGGGCATGTGGGTGAAATTCAGGTGGTGATTGAAGGTTTTATCCCTTCAAATCAGGTTTATAATCAAAATACACGTATGCGTGCACGACAACTTTTTGCTGAACTTGGTGTGTGGGATACTGAATATAATAGTGGTGTACTTTTATATTTAAATTTATGTGAACGAAAAGTTGAAATTGTAATTGATCGGGGAATTCAAAAAGCGACCGAACAAGTAGTTTGGGATGAAATTTGTCAAAAAATGATTGAACGCCTTTCACGACATCAATATCGAGATGCTGTTATGACAGGTGTATTTAGCATAGGGGAAGTATTAAGTGAGTTTTATGCACACTCAACAACAGATCAGCATAATGAATTGGGTAATAAGCCAATCATATTGGGCTAGAAAATAGGATATAAGTGACAAAAAATGTCATTTTTTTACTAAAATAAACATTAAAACTACGTTGTAACAATTTTATTTTTTTAAAATGCTGTTTTTTCTGTTAATTTTATTATAATCAGTTTTGGCACAGTTAGTGCTAACTATAAATTAAGCTAAATTAGCTTTACAAAGCTTATAAATAAACAAAAACATTTGTGGAGAATGTTATGAAATCTATACAAAAGGGTTTTACTCTTATTGAATTAATGATCGTTGTGGCGATTATCGGTATTTTGGCAGCTGTAGCGATCCCAGCTTATCAAGACTATACCAAACGCGCAAAAATGTCAGAAGTAGTTGGTTTTGCTGCATCAGCTAAAACTGCCGTTTCTGAAGCATTCCAGTCAACTGGTGCTTTACCAGTAGGCAATCAAGCAGCAGGATTAGATACTACCGCTACTAATATAAGCTCTAAATATGTAGAAAGTGTAACAGTAACTAATGGTGTAATTGCCGTTGCAGTAAAAGGTAGTGGGGATACTGATTTAGATGCGGCATCATTAACATTTACACCACTAACTAAAGATGGTGCTGCTCTTACAGCTAACTATGTCGGTCCATTAACTTGGAAATGTTCAGTTAGTTCTGTAGGTGTTGCTAAATTCTTCCCTGCGGACTGTCGTGGGACCTAATGTTTAATTTAATTAAACATTTTAAAAATAAAGAGCTATTTATAGCTCTTTATTTTTCACTTTTTATTTTAGGATTTTCTGTCCAAATTAGTCCTAATTTTTACAATGAAGCTCGCGTTTTAGAAGTTTTACTTTTATTGGGCTTAAGCTTATATAGTTTTATAAATAAAGAAAATATTTTTTTTAAAAAAGAATTATTCTTTTTATTTTTTATTTCTATTGGATTTTTCTTTTGGTCTAACTATCAAACGATTTTTTTTGAACTCTTATTATTTTATTTTCTATATAAATTATTTTTTAATTTAAATTACAATAAAACAATATCTAAATTAATTATATTTTCTAGTTTTTTAGTTTTTATAATGTTTCCTATTTCTTTATGGAAGTATGTAAATACAGGATTGTATACAAATTGGTATCCTTTGCCGTGGAATATTCGTATTTATAATAGTTATTTTTTAATTTTTTCTATTTTTGCAATATGGTTTTATTTGAACGAAATTCAGTATAAAAATGTTTATTTGACTTTTATTTTTTTTGCTTTTTTATCTATTCTTTTAGACGGGGGACGTTCGGTAACATTAGCTTATACTTTTTTTATATTTTTTGTTTGTATATTTAATAACTTAGCACGACCTAAACTATTATTTACTTATGGTTTAACATGGCTAGCTTATTTTTCCATTATACATTTCTCAAGCTATTCTGCTTCGGGTTTAATAACTCTAGATAGAGAATCTACAAGTGGGCGCTACGAACTATGGATAAATGCATTTCAATGTTGGATTCAAAGTCCCATTTTTGGATGTGGATTTTATCAATTAGATAAGTATTCAGGTTTGCCAGCACACCCACATAACTTATTTATTCAAATTTTAACTGAAACAGGGCTTATTGGTTTTATCTTTTTAAGTTTTATTCTCTTTGGTATTGCTAAGAATATAAGTTGGGACTTTAAAAAAAATTACTTTGTGCTAGCAGCATTAGGTGCAATAATTATAGACTTATCATTTTCTGGTATTCATATTTATCCTGTTACACAAATCGCACTTTTATGGTTCTTTGTTTTTCTACTTAAAAACCCTGAATTTTCTCATTCAACTTATTTCAATCAATTAGTTATTCAAAATTCAAAATATATAAAAACAATTAATCTTATTATCTATGTATTTATAGCGGTTATGTTTTTTTACCTTTTTGTTAATACATCTGTATTAACAGAAAGTTTACCATTAACACCACCGCGCTTTTGGGAATATGGTTATCAATTATATTGAGAAAAATACTGTCCTAGGAATAATATGTCTAAACGCTTTAAATTTTTTAGTATTCATTGGGCTTTTTCGCTTTTTATAACCTTAATTATGGTTTGTATAGTCTTTCTGTTCTGGTATTCATCTCCTCTAGCTCAAGCTGTCGGTATCACCCACATTTTTTTAATGATGTTGGCTATAGATGTCATTATTGGCCCAGTTTTAATAGTATTGGTTTATAAGGAAGGTAAAAACACTTAAATTCGACTTAACGGTTATTATTTTAATTCAAGTATCAGCATTATTCTATGGCATATATAGCCTTGCTCAAGGTCGTCCTGCATAGTTAGTTTATAACGTAGATCGTTTTGAGTTGGTACGAAATAATGAGATTATTCAGAATAATATTAATCAAGCTGAATCACAATTTCAGTAACCATCTTGGTTAAAACCAAAATTTGTGGCTACGGAATTTTCTAATAATGCTCAAAAACGTAGAGAGGATATGTTTTCCGAAGTACTAGGGGGCATTTCATTAGCACAAAAACCTGAACGATATGTCGATTTTGTCGAAGCAAAAAAACAAATACAGCAGCGTGCCCAAAAATTAGAATTATTACAGCAGTATAATAACAAAACCGATGTAGATAAAATTTTAGCAAAATATCCACAGGCAGTCGCATTTTTACCACTTAAAGCTACAGCAATGGATATGACCGTACTTGTAGATAGTAAAGGTGATGTAATTAAAATCGTCAATTTAAGACCATGGCACTAAATCACTAGAACATTCTGAAAAAAGCAGATTATCATTTAATCTGCTTTTTTATTATCATGTGTCTATTCTATTTTCACTGATTTAATCATGAAATTTTTCTTACTTCTTGTTGCCAGTGTATTTATAGCATTGGCCTGGCTTCTCCCTATTCATTACCGCCCTTGGGTCACCTATACAGGGGAACTTTTTGCCTTTTTATCCCTTTTTGCTCTTGCTGCAATTTATTTAAAAGATCAAATCAAACTACCTATCATAAGTTTACCTTTAGTATTTTTGGCTTGCATGCCAATATTTCAATATTTCGGTGGTGAATCATTCTTCTTTGATAAAGCTTTGATCTGTTCACTCTTTGTTCTTGCCTTTTGGTTTTGCAGTGTGGTGGGATATAATCTGACGCAAAAAAAAATCGACAGAGAAAATGTTTTTACCGGGTTTAGCACGATTTTACTGTTATCAGGTACATTGACTGGCATCATTGCAATCTGCCAGTGGTTAACACTGGATGCTTATATTCCCGGGATGGTGGATATGCAACGTGCTGTGCGTCCATATGCCAATTTTGCCCAGCCAAACAACATGGCTACTTTTTTACTCATGTCTCTTTTAGCATGTTTATATTTATATGAAAAAAAGAAAGTTCATATAAAATGGTTGATACCAGCAGTATTCATTATGTTGATGAGTTTGGCATTAAGCCAATCTCGTACATCATGGGTGGCTTGTGCCTGCATTATTGTGTATTTGGCTTATCAGCAGTTTAAAGGCTATATCTCAATTAAGTGGTATTATCTCACTGCTTGGACAGCTCTGTTTGTTGGTTTTATATTTCTACTTCCTACCATTGGTGGCTTTCTCACCCAGCTTGCTGATACTCAAATTAAATCTATAGATATCGCACGTCGTGCAACAGGAGATATGTCGCGTTTAGCCATTTGGAATCAAATGCTGCATGCCATTATGGATCGTCCATGGTTTGGTTATGGGTGGAACCAGACAAGTGTCGCTTATACCTTGGTCAGTGATCATTTTCAGGGACCAGTATGGGTTCGTAGTGCACATAATTTTATTCTGGATTTTATTCTGTGGAATGGTTTAATTATTGGTATACCATTTCTTGCATACTTTGGCTATTGGGGATATCAGCTGAATAAGCATGTCAATTCGGTTGAATCTGTGATTGGTATTTTAATGATTGGGGCAGTATTGATTCACTCAATGCTGGAATTCCCGCAATATTATGCGTATTTCTTATTGCCGGTTGGTTTTATTATGGGGCTGGTTCAGTCTCAGCAATCTGATATTAAGACGATTACACTTTCACCCAATTATATGCGTGTGGGTTATGCGGTATCTTTGCTATTGCTGATTTTAATTGTCAGAGATTATTCGGTTATGGTGCCGAAACTGAATCAGTCGATGCGTTATGAGCAAACGCCTGAGAAAATCACCAATCAAGATCAAATTTATTTGCTAGAAGAGTTTGATCGACGTATTGATTGGATTCGGATGAATCCGTATAGCAAAGTAAATGCAGAACAATTAGACGATATTAAGGAGATGGTGCTTAACTATCCAACTAAATACGATCTGATTAAATATGCCAAAGTTCTGGCTTTTAATGGCTATGAGCAAGAAGCAAAGCATCAACTGTGGTTGTTAAAAACATTGCGTAAAGTCGATCTGGACTATGCCTCATTAGCCCAACCGGTTTCTGAAAAGTAATACATAAAACTAAAAAAGCCAGTCAATCGACTGGCTTTTTTATAGAGCATTAGATTTGGCTTTGAATATAATTTTCGATCCCCACTTTCTCAACTAAATCAAGTTGAGTCGTGGTCCAGTCCAAATAGTCTTCTTCTTTTTCCAAAATTTCCTGTACAAGATCACGGGTCACATAATCCATTTCCTGCTCAGCTAAGCTGACCGCTTTTTGTATCACTTCAATATTTTCGTTTACTTTGCGCACATCACAATTCAGTACTTCAACAGTATGCTGACCAATGTACAACTTGCCTAAATTTTGTAGGTTAGGCAGACCTTCGAGAAATAAAATACGTTCAATAATTTTATCTGCATCTTTCATTTGGCGAATGGATTCTTTGTATTCTGCAGAACCGAGTTTCTCAATTCCCCAGTGATTAAACATGCGCGAATGAAGAAAATATTGGTTAATGGCAGTCAACTGGTGATACAGCACCTGATTTAACTGATTAATCACATCACGATTGCCTTTCATTGTAAGTTCTCCATCAACAATTTCTGCCTTAACCATGTGTCAGGCAATCAAAAAATTATTATTACAATGATCTTAAACAAGAACCGAAATAATGGCGAGTAATTTATTGAACGGCAAATGAAAATCGGAATCAAAAACGATTAAAGGTTGAATTGTAATAATGTGATAAGAAAAACCCGCTTAGAGTCATAAGCGGGGGGGAGGATGATCTTTCGATCATTAAACTTTGATTATTATGGTTAGAGTATTTAAGCGGCTATCGATATACGGGCAGCAATTTCTGAAAGTTCATCGCTAATGATGGCGCGGGCTTCTGGTGCACAGCGACCACAGCATGTACCCAAATCAAGTAAGTCACGAATTTCGCGATAGCTTTCAGCGCCATTGGCTACGGCATCTTTAATATCTTGATCGGTAATACCACGACATAAACAAACGTACATTTTCAACTAGCCACAATAGTGAAATGGGATAAGTAATATTATTGATAATTGTTATCGTTTGTCAATGAAATTCATTTGAAATATCTTTTATCTTAATTGAGTTTTTGAATAAAAAAATACCGCCTGATCGGTGGTATTTTAGACAATTTTTTAACTATCTGATTTTATTTATTAATAATAACCACACCATCCATTTCCACTAAAGCATCTTTAGGGAGACTTGCGACGCCTAATGCTGCGCGTGCAGGGTAGGGTTGTGCAAAATATTCCCCCATAATCTGGTTCACCAGTTGGAAATGCGAAAGATCAGTCAGGAAAATGTTCAGTTTGGCGATATCCGCCAAAGAGCCACCCGCTGCTTCACAGACTGCTTTTAAATTATCAAATACACGACGAATCTGAGCCTCAATACCTTCAACCAATTCCATACTGTAAGGGTCTAAGCCAATTTGACCTGAAAGATACAGTGTATTTTCAACTAAAATCGCTTGAGAATATGTACCAATTGCTGCTGGTGCATTTTCCGTATGGATTACTTGACGGGACATTGATTTCTCCTTATATCATCTTCATACATCATAGCGTATATCAGTCAAAAAAGTTGCATATGATTGAATTAACTTGCTTTAGATGCTTCTGTAATATTAATCGGTTGGGCTAAACGAGTAATGCGCGGAAAACCAAAATGCATACGTAAATCACGAATGATTTGAGCAATTTGTTTGCGGTTATGCACCACAATATTCACGTAAGTTTTTCCTTCATGGTTATGCACCATTTCTACGCCAGTTTTTTCTTTACGGCATTGGTAGATGAGGTCGGAAATTTGTTCATCATTCATCACCATATCAATGCTTAAATAGGCGGTAAAGCTAATATCGTCAGTATCTTCAGAAGACCACTGCAAAGGCATAATATTTTCTGGATGTTGGTGTTGTTCGTGTAGAAGGTTGTGACAACGGGCACGATGGACAATTAATCCACGACGCGATAAATGTCCTTGAATTGGATCACCGAGAACAGGATTGCAGCAATGTGCATATTTGACATCCACACCTTCAGTGCCTTGAATCAGGCGGGTTGAAGATTGAGTCTCGATACTTTTACCTTGTGCAAACAGATGATTGGCAACCAATTGCGGAAGCAAATCACCCACAGCGACTTGTTCAAATAACTGCTCTTTAGATTCGATGTGTCGCCATTGCAAGATATCGATCCAGTCTGCCTCGGTTAAATCCTTTATCGAACGATTAAACAGTTTCAGTGCACGATTCAGCGCTTGTTGACCGACCAGTTGCTGCTCTTCAATATCTTGATCACGTAAAATATTTTGTAATGCGCGACGTGCTTTCTGGGTGTTAATAAAACTAAGCCAATCTGGGTTTGGTGTCGCGAGAACATCGGTAATAATTTCAACTACTTGTCCACTGATCAGTGGGGTTGAAAGTGGCTTGGTTTCACCATTCACTTTTGCACCTACAGCATGATTGCCTAAAAATAGACTGGCTGAATAAGCAAAATCGACTGCTGTTGCCCCTTGAGGGAGTTCATGCAAATTGCCATGTGGAGTATAAACCCAAATTTTTTCTTGATGTAAATAATCTAACAGGTCGCTAAATGTGGTTTTCGCACATGCACCATCAATCAGGACATTGAGGTTCTGCATAGAGGCTTGAATGGCGGAGCGACAAGCTTGTGGTGCATTTTCACCCAGTACCACACCAAAACGGGCAGCCTTGCGCATAAGTTCAGTTTGAATGGTCAGTGATAGCGTGGTTTTCTCGCCTTTTAAACGCATCATCAGTGATTGATTGCCGCCTGGAAGTGGGCGGCGAATATGATCTTCATAATGCAGAATTTGGAAATTTTCCCGCAGAATTTCTGCCAGACGGTCGCAGTCAGCAATGCTTTGTAAAACAATTTCAAAAGCATGGCTATGCGTGAGCTCTTGTAGATTGATATCATTTTTAACAAAGTGGCGCAGCAATTCGATATTGTTATTTTTCTTTTTAATACGACCTGAAATTTGATGCTGTTGCAGCAGTTCGGTGAGATTTTTTTCCCAAATACTTTGATATTCACAGCGTTTGGGTTTGGTTTGAAAGAGTGCTTCTTGCACATTATTAAACATATCGAGATCGAGATTCTGATAGCACAGATGTTCTAAGTTGTCGGCCATCTCATTCATGCCAACAATACGCGCCATTGGAACAAAAATATCAAAGGTTTCTTGGGCAATACGTCGACGTTTATCTGGGCGTAATGAACCCAACGTGGTCATATTGTGATAACGGTCTGCGAGTTTAATAATAATGACACGTGGGTCTTGTAGGGTCGCTTGCAGAATTTTACGGAAGGATGCGGCTTTATTATATTCTTTATCACTGGAATGACTGAGCTTGGTGACGCCATCGACCAGTTCTGCAACGGTACGTCCAAATTTTTCAGCGATATCTTCTTTATTGAAGTCAGTATCTTCAATTACATCATGTAAAAGGGCAGCCATGAGGGTTTCTGCATCCAGACGCATATGCGAAAGAATGCTACTCACCGCGATAGGATGCAGGATGTAAGGTTCACCACTTTTTCGGGTGATCCCATCATGTGCAATATCGGCATAATCGCAAGCCACAAGCACGCGCTCGACATCGCTTGCACTTAAGTAAGCGTCGATAATAATTTTGAGCTGTTGTCTGGCTTGGCTGACCTGTGGGCCTGGCATATAACACCTTTATTACTTCAGTTTTACAGTTTAAATTGCTAGACCTTTAATGAAAAACATATTGCATGACTTGTCAAATTTTTCATTTAAAAAAAAGCAAAAAGATACCTATTGAATAATGTATCTTTATACTTATGTTATAACGGTTATTGAGCAAATATAAAAGTTTTCCAATAAAAAAGCCTAGTTAAAAACTAGGCTTTTTTAAGATTTTTTTTCTTATTGGAAAGAAAAGCCATCTAAATTCAAGTTGTTTGCAGAAAGTGCAAGGTCAAGACTAGAAGTTTGATAATCTTGATCACGTTGTTTCAAAATATCTTTAGATACATGACCCGCTGCAATTTCACGTAAAGCAACCACAGTCGGTTTGTCGTTATCCCACTCTACAGTTGGTTCGATACCTTGACGTGCCAATTGACGCGCGCGCTTGCTTGCCACTAGTACAAGCTCAAAGCGGTTGTCTACATGGTCTAAACAATCTTCAACGGTTACGCGTGCCATAAGAATTCTCGTTTGAATATTAAATTTGAACAGACTGAGCAGTATAAAAGGCTTTGCCTGTAGACTCAAGTTTTAATCACAATTCAACAGGAGTAATTAATTTTTCAATCAATTCCTGATGACGATCCGCTTGTTGAGATATCACCAAACGATTGGCGATAATCACGCATTCTAAGTCATGTAATGCTTTATTAAAGTCATCATTAATAATGACATAGTCAAAATTGGTATATTGCTGCATATCTTCTACAGCACAACTTAAACGATGTTCAATCACTTCAACAGAGTCTGTACCACGATTTGAAAGACGTTGACGCAAATCAAACTGACTTGGCGGCAAAATGAAAATTTGTTTAGATTCTGGAAAAAGTTTACGAACTTGTTCTGCACCTTGCCAGTCGATTTCAAGTAAAACGTCATGACCTTTCGCCAATTGTTGTTTTACTGTGGCTTGAGCGGTACCGTAATAGTTACCAAAAACTTCGGCATACTCAATAAAACCACCTTGCCCAACTAAAGCAAGAAAATCTTCTTTTTTCGAAAAATGATAATGCACACCTTCGAGTTCACCAGGGCGTTGACCACGAGTTGTGTGAGAGACAGAAACGTGTAAATTATTTACGCGCTCAAGTAGGGCTTTAACGAGAGATGTTTTGCCTGTTCCAGATGCAGCAGAAACGACAAACAAGAGACCCGACATGATATTTTTCCTGATATGATAAAATATCTTCTCTATTTTAGAGCAGACAGCCGGCAAACTAAATAGCTGATCGCAGGTTGTTTGCATTTATTTCAAATTATTCAGTCTAAATTCAAGTGAACATTGAGGGTCTTATGGAAATTGTATTGGCCAATCCACGTGGTTTTTGTGCAGGTGTCGACCGAGCAATTGCGATCGTTAATCGGGCACTTGAATGCTTTAATCCTCCGATTTATGTACGTCATGAAGTAGTACACAATAAATTTGTGGTCGATGATTTACGTCAGCGTGGGGCAATTTTTATTGATGAACTGGACGAAGTGCCCGACGACAATATTGTTATTTTTAGTGCGCATGGTGTCTCTAAAGCGGTGCAAATCGAGGCGGAACGTCGTGGTTTAAAAGTCTTTGATGCAACTTGTCCATTGGTGACTAAGGTGCATATTGAAGTCACTAAATATGCCCGTGAAGGGACTGAAGCCATTTTAATTGGTCATGAAGGTCATCCTGAAGTTGAAGGCACCATGGGGCAATATGACAAGAAAAATGGCGGTGAAATTTACTTGGTTGAAGATGAACAAGATGTTGCAGCTTTAATAGTCCATAATCCTGAAAAAGTGGCTTTTGTTACGCAAACGACTTTATCCATTGATGATACAGCCAAAGTGATTGATGCACTGCGTACAAAATTTCCTGAAATTCAAGGTCCGCGTAAAGATGATATTTGTTATGCGACCCAAAACCGTCAAGATGCAGTGCGTGATTTAGCTCTGCAATGCGATGTGGTTTTAGTCGTTGGCTCTCCAAATTCATCTAACTCAAATCGTTTACGTGAATTGGCTGAGCGTATGGGGAAACAGGCTTATTTGGTTGATAATGCAGATCAGCTTGATCAAAATTGGTTTAATGAAAATACCAAAATTGGGGTAACGGCAGGCGCATCTGCACCCGAGATTTTAATCAAACAAGTGATTCAGCGTTTACAGGACTGGGGCGCGAAAGCACCAGAAGAACTTGCAGGACGTGAAGAAAATATTACCTTTAGTTTGCCCAAAGAGTTACGTATTCCTGTAACTCAAGCATAAAGCGTGAATGATTTAACATTCTGAAATTTTTAAAAATTTGACAGATAATTGTATTTTGACAGTTATCTGTTTTTTTATACCTTTTATCTCTATTTGTGTCAGTTTTGTAAGTTAATTAGATATTATTTTTAATGGGGTAAGGTTTTGTTGCCGGGGGAGTATGAAAAAAAATAAAGGATTCACCTTAATTGAGTTGATGGTCACGATAGCTATATTGGCAATTATTGCAACGATGGCTGCTCCTTCTTTTGGCAATTTATTAATCAAAGAGAATCTTAAAACAACCGCTTACAATATGAGAGATACATTAAAAGAAGCGAGAAGCCGTGCAATGTTGAATAGAAATGAAACAGTAGTTTGTACCTCAATAAATAAGTCAGCTATTGCAGTAACAAACGCAGAATGTGGTGCGGTATTAACAAATTATTTAACAAGCATGACTACTTCTCTAAAAAAAGATAGCGTTCTTATTGTAAATGTTGAGAAAAAAATAAATTTAAAAACCACCTCAGATGATAATTTTGTTTTCTCAGCACGAGGAAATTTAGATTCTAGTAAAACAATTACTTTTTGTTCATCAGTTGGATCTTATATTTTATCTGTAGGCATTCCTGGTTCTGTGGATATTACACAAGGGAGTGCATGTTAATGATTAATGCTTCAAGCCAAAAAGGTGTGGGTCTTATGGAAGTGTTGGTTGCCATGTTGATTCTGGTAATTGCAATTCTGGGCTATGCCGCTTTACAAGTTAAAGCAACTGCTGCGACTGAAGAATCAATGAAAAGATCGGATGCGCTCATTTTATTGAATGGGCTTGCAGAGAAAATAAGATTGAATCCTACAGGGAATTATAAAGTTGCAGCGCCCTCAGCTTTACCTAATTGTAACAGTGGGTGTAACGCGAATAATCAAGCTTTATATGATTTAAAACAATATGGCGATGTAGCATCGACTAAAAAAATTACCTTGGGTGTGATTGATTGTTTAAATACATCAGAAAGCCAAAAAAGATTGTGCTTAATTGCTGCATGGAATGACACTGAAGCAATTACGAATGCCAAAGCAAGCTCTGAAGCTGAAGAACCCGAAAATGCATGTATTAAAACGGATGGAAAATATGTAGGCGACTCAAATTGTTTAGTGTTGGAGGCCTATTAATGAAAAATATGAATCAATCAGGTTTTACACTTATTGAGTTAATGATTGCTTTAACTTTAGGTTTAATTTTAGTTGCCGTAGCAATTCAGTTGCTTATCAGTGGTCAGGTTAATTATCGAATTCAAGCTTCTGCATCATCATTACAAGATAGTGGTGTGTTTGGAGTTAACTATGTCACTAAAAATATTAGATTGGCAAATCATGGTAATGCCGGTGCAATGAATGATGAGTCACTTTATGGCGGAATTGTTTTGAGTAATCAAACCAGTGGCTCTGCAACTCCTTTAGCTGATGGTAATCTAAAAGGCCTAAAAGTCGGTACAGCAGTACTTACTGGTACCAATTTAATTTCAGCGAATCTAAATAATGATAGTGCATTGAGTACTTATCAAAAAAGTGATCAGTTGGTGATTATGTACCAAGCACCTATGAATACATTTACATGTGATGGAAAAAAGGTAAAGGGGCCTGAAAAAACCAATACTAGCTATGCTAAAGGTTGGTATATAATTGAAAGATATTATATTAATAAAGATACTACTAAAAATGAAGCAAATTTAAACTGTTCTTCAGCCATGTTTGTTGCTACGGGTGAAACTGTTCCTCAAACGTATGAGTCAACGACGATTTCAGCTGTAAATACTCTTACTTCAAACTATGCATCAAATGCGGGCGAAATGATTGCCAAAAATGTGGAATATATGCGGGTACAGTTAATTATTCGTAATAGTGATGGTTCAACTCGTACTTTAGGAATTAATCAATACAATGCTATACCAATTTCAGCAACGGTCACGCATCGCCCAGCCGTTATCGGGGTGAATTTGGGGTGGTTGGTACGATCTACTGAAAAAGTGGCTATGGCTGAGAAAACGAATTTTGCCGTTTTGGATCAAACAATAACAGCTCCAAGTGATGGTTATATGCGACATGTATATACCACAACAATTGCGCTACGTAACGGCGGATTAGGAGATATTATTCAATGATAAATCGTTCTAGTCATCAAACTGGTGCAACACTTATTACTGTATTGATATTGTTGGTCTTAATGACAATTGTTGGGCTATATGCAATACGCAACAGTATTTTTAATTTAAAACTTGCCACTAATGCTCAAGTACAAACATTGTTAATGCAAACTTCTGATGTAGCCCTAGATCATTTAGAAAAAAACTTTAATACCAATGAAGCAACCAATTTGGCAGGCACGCCTGTTGGGCAAGTTTTGTTAGATGGTAATCAAGGCAAGGAATTACAATTCTGTTTTAAACCTACAGAAATAGAAAGTAGTGCTGCAAAAAATAATATTTTCTTTAATTTGGGAGACTTTCGAATTATTGAACGTTCATCTATCTCAGATGCAACGGGCGTGAGTGCTGCTCTTTCAGGTGATATCAGTGCGGTATGTAATCCTGCAACCATGTTTTCTATCAGTCGCAAAGCTATTGTGACTCAAATTGCAGTTGTAAATCCTGATGATCCAGCTGTAGAAATGCGTAAATTTGAATTAACTAACAAAAATACAGATTTAAAGGCAGATGTAGATACTAAGCGAGTTCGTGTTGTTGCTACTTCTTTTGCACCTGCTATGGCCCCCTCTGTCACTCTTGCAGATATGAATACATGCTTGGGTGAACGGGTAATGGATGAATTATTATTAAAAAATAGAGCAGAGAGTACAAGTGGGCAAGTAAAAGTTGAAACTTTGCATGAATGTCTAAATAAACTTGGCGTGCCACTTAATACTCAGGTTGCGGAATACGTTGTTCGTTTAACAGAAACTAAAAGTTAAGCACTGGAAGATGGGGAAAAAAAGATGAGATTAAAACCTCTTGTAAGCATGATGGCATTACTTCCAGTGATGGTGTTGCCAACGAGTACAGCGATTTTTGCAAGTGATTTGGGGATATATAAAGGTAATACTGCAGGTAAAACAAATATTTTCTTGATGTTGGATACTTCAGGAAGTATGGGAATCAGTTCCTTGGTACTCCCCAAAAATAATCAATATGGTAGTCCTGGAGATGTGGATAATCCATTATGTGATCGTGTTGATGTTAAAGAATATAAAAATGACTATAAAGACTCAACAGCTATAAATTTTAAAGAATGGGCATATAACTTAAAAGATACGCGCACAACAAGCCCTACGTATAATAAAACATCCATTTATAAAAGTGTGACAATTGGTAATACGACTATTCCTTATTATGTGCGTGGTTGTACTGCTGGTGGAGTTACTCAATATGACCGCCTATCACGGCTTAAGGATGCGATTTTACCTTTGCTAGCAGGCACTCAACTGAGCGATAGTGTAGTGATGGGATTGGGGCAATTTTCAGCTAGAACAGGGCTTACAATTGGTAATGTGCCGACAAAACTGGTAGATGGTCATTCAGGTCGAATTATTGTGCCGAATGGAGCATTAACTTCACAACAACGTATAAAAATTGCGCAAGCACTAGCAGCAATCAAATCCGTTGATACTACAACTGATGAAGATGGCACAAGCAATGTTAATTTGAAAATTTCCAGTCAAACCTATCCAGATATTATTAAGGCGGCCAGTGGTACACCGACTGCTCATGCGTATGCAGAAGCTGCTGCTTATATGATGGGGACTGGAACAGGAGGTATAGCGACTTCAGCTACAAAGGTGGGTTATATTTATGATGGTTATATGCTTAAACAGAAAGGCTCAGAACAAGTTTATTTACTCTGTGCTACCTCAGGTGGTGGAACAACTTCAGCTTTAGGTGCAACGGTTAAGCAATGTCCTAGTGACTGGCCAGAATGGGATAATAACAATAAGACAGTAACAGGGACATCCGTATATAAACCCTATGATGGGTCATGTACTCGAGCTGCTTCTCCTAACAAAGATTGGTGTTCTGTTTCCTATTCTGATTTCAAAACTGCAGTAGGTGGAGGGATGTCTAGTTTATGGGATGCCTACAAAAAACTTCCCATTGGTTGGAGGTTTGACGGTTGGGTTAAAGTTCCTAGTGAGCCACTAGATATTGAACCTGTAGTTGGAACAGTATGGGGCTATCCTGATAGTATCAACGGACTTGTATCATATCGTACTAGTCCTTTTTCGCTAGATGGAACCAATGATAATACAGTTGGAGGCTTTGCATATTCCGCTTCCGATAGTAAAAAAACTGATAACACTAATACTTATATAAAAGCAGGTTCAAGCAGTGAATGTGATGGTAATGGAATTTACTTCCTAACTGATGGTGCACCAAACTCGACAAAAGATGTAATGGCACGCACTATAATGAATAAATCTTTGAGTGACAATGCTACTTATACATTTACAGCACAACCATCAGGTACAGGTGTTTTGGTTTCACCTACTTTAAAATCTGATTTGTTTGCTGGTGAAACGGGTGGGTGGGAATATATAGGTGAATATGCTAAAAAACTTCGTGATAAAACTAAAAATCCAGGTGGTGTATCAATTAAAACTGCGGTTGTTGGCTTTGGTGCATCCTTTGAGGGGTTAACGCGAAAAGCAGATGGTACTTATGATTGCGATACTGTTACTGCGACACAAGATGCTAAAAATGCCTGTAAATGGGGATCAAAAGGAGCAGGTTTTGGTGAAGGAGGGTTTTACCAAGCTACTAATTCAGATGATATTGCCAATAGTATTATTAAATTCGTTGAAGATATCAAAGTATCATTTACTCCCTCTAGTTTAGGATCCATTTCAGTTCCACGTGATCCTTTAGATCAAACAAAATATATGACCCAAGGCTTTTTTCCAATGGTCATGCCAATGGAGGATACAAGTTTACGTACTTGGGCGGGCAATTTAAAGAAATATAATATTGTGGGTGGAACATTAAAGGATAGTAGTGGCAATGCTATTTACAAACTTGAAAATAATCAACAAGTGATCAATTCAAGTGCAAAAGACATATGGTCTAATGCTACAACTGGTACTGACCATTCATTAATTAATAGTGGTGGCGCATGGAATAAAATTCCAGTACCTTCAACCGCTACAGAGGCATTAGATGCGATCAGTAATTTAAATAGTGTTCGTAAAGTTTATACTATGGATGGTTCAAATCTAAGAAAAGTGACAAAAGATAATCTTGCGACTAATTATTCTGGAATAGATGCATTTACCTCTACATTAAGTATAAATCAGCGTTTGGCATTCTTAAATTACTTAGGTTTTAAAACAACTTTTCCTGCTACTGCGACTCAAACAACATTAACTGCAAATGAAATAGCACCACTTGCTGTAAATCCAATCAGCCCATATCGATTCTTAGGCGGGGTTGTACATTCAACACCTTTGATGGTGACTAAAGAATCTACTGTTTCATCAAATAATGCAGTTGGCACTCGTGAAGAATATACGGTTTATGGGTCGATGGAAGGTGGCTTGCATATTGTAAATTCGGCAACAGGCAAAGAACAATCTGTCTTTGTGCCTCAAGAAATTTTGAGTAATCAATATGATACTTTAGCGAATGGAAATTCAAAAGGTGTAGGTGCTTTGACTGGGGTTACTTATGGAGTAGATGCACCATGGGTAGCGGATAATACTTTTAAAGTACAGACAACAACATCTAATGGAACCGCAACCACAAAGTACATCGCCAATAAAATCAATATTTATGGTGGTTTACGTATGGGGGGGAGTGCTCTTTATGGTTTAGATATTTTAAATCCAACATCTCCAAATCTTCTATTTCAGATTAAACCTACAACGACTAATGAATTTCGTCGTATGGCACAAATTTGGTCTAAACCTACAGTATCAGAAATACGCGTCAAGGGTGTTCGTAAAAAAGTACTCATTTTTGGCGGTGGTTATGATGCAGCTGTTTATGAAAGACCAGCTACTAGTTTTACAGAGCCATCTTCAACTTATGGGAATGCATTGTATGTAGTAGATGCTACAACTGGTGCTTTAATTTGGATGAGTAGCTCAGATACCTCAGGTATAATTGATTCTTATAAGAAAACAACTCAAGCGGATTTAAAATATAGCGTTGTGGGTCAACCTGTAGTGCGTGATTATGACGCAGATGGTCTTGCTGATATGATTTATTTTGCAGACTTGGGTGGTCAGATTTTCCGTGTTGATTTGAATAATAACAACCAAACGTCTAAGACGGCAGATACCAATATTGCAGTTCGTGTGCAGACGCTTGCTAAATTAAGAACTACGGATGCAACTCCATTTATTCCGCGTTTTTATGATCGTTTATCAACAGCAGTATTTGATGATGGGCAAAACCGTTTTGTACTAGTAACTGCTGGGTCTGGTAACCGTAGTTTTCCACTTGAAGAGGAAATAGGCGGGAAAAATAAAATTTACGGATTGATCGATCGAGATGCAGCTGCAAATGACTTAGAAAAATCTACTTTTACACCTGCTACAGTGATTACTCCAACTCTACTATCAAGTGATGGTATTTTGGGTAAAACTGTAACCAAGCAAATTTCTAATACAAACATTGCAAAAATGAAATTAACTACCGGAAGTGACATGCTGCGAGGGTGGAGCTTTGAGCTACGTTCAGTAGATTCAGGTAATTTTGCGCGTTCATTTGAGGAATCCCAGTTAATTACTGGTGATTTATATGTCAGCCTTTATGATCCTAAAGCAACCTTAACAGGTACAGTGAATACTTGTGGAGGAGGTGTGACAGGTATTTCTACAACCCATCGTATTTGTATGCCTTATGGTGACTGTGCTGCATATGTGAAAACTAGTTATCAGGGTATTAATGGTCCTGCTTTCGGTGTGGTATCTAGTTCTGATCCTCGTACGACCTCTTTAGTTGCCCCTATAGCAGAAACTAAAGAGTACTGTGTTGGTAAGTGCCCTGCTGAAAAAACAACATTAACTGAGCAGAATCTTCCTACTTATAGTCAAGTACGTAAAATTAAACCTGTACGCTGGTTTGAATGGTGAGGAAGGTGGATATGACAGGTTATCAAATTAAGAGTGCAGGTTTTACTTTAATTGAATTGATGGTTGTCGTGGTGATTGTTGCAATTTTTGCAGCAATCGCTATTCCGAGTTATGGAGTTTATGTTGCTCGAGCACATAAATCGAAAGCACAATCTGAAATGCTTAAGGTTGCGGAACGATTGGAAAATTATAAAGGCAAGCAATTAAGTTATGCTGGTTATATTCCAGAGCATCAAACCTCAACGAAAGGGGAGATCAATATTCCATATGATTCCGCGAATAACTATGATTATCAAATCAAAATTGTCGATATCAATGATTCCACTAAAGCCTTGGAGGATTCTACTATTGGACAAGGTTGGAAAATGATTGCCACTCCAAATCAAACCAGAGGTAATGCGCTTAGAAATTCTGAATATCTATTATTAGATTCTAGAGGAAGCAAATGTATGACTAAAGATTCCTTGGATCTTACGAGTACAAGTTGCGGTGTTAATACAAAAGAGTGGAAATAATAATGAAAAATATTAAAGGCTTTACACTCATTGAACTTATGATCGTAGTTGCTGTGTTAGGCGTTCTTGCTGCAATTGCATATCCATCTTATCAAAGCTATGTAAAACGAACAAATCGTGCTGAAACACAAAGTACTATGATGGAAATAGCACAAAAGTTGCAATCGTATAAATTAGCGAATGGTGATTATGGAAAAAATAATACAACCCCAAGTTATGCAACTAATCCACTAATCAATCCTAATATTTATGGAAAAACCGTATCTCCACAAAATGGATCTGCTCGTTATGATTTAACAATAACAAATGCTCCCGATTCATCATGGATATTAACAGCCACACCGATTTCAACGAGTGGTCAGAAAGATGATGGGGCACTAACGATTACACATGATAGCATCCAATGTTGGTATAAAGGTAAAGATGATGCAACAGGAACTTGTTTGAGTTGGACATATAAATAAATTCAAACTGTGGGCAACTTAAAATTTGATCTTTCTTTCAAAGTAAATATGACGTAAAATATTGCCCTCTATGAAAGGGGTTTGAAATGCTGCCGATGGTCGGTACAGGGATAATCCGTAAAAACTATAAGGTTGTATCATGGTCGTAATTCGTCTAGCACGCGGTGGTGCTAAAAAACGTCCGTTCTATCAAGTTATTGTAACTGATAGCCGCAATGCGCGTGACGGTCGTTTCATCGAACGTATTGGTTTCTTTAACCCTACAGCTCAAGGTCAAGCAGAAAAACTTCGTTTAGATGCTGATCGTTTTGCTCATTGGGTTGCTCAAGGCGCTCAACCGTCTGAACGTGTTGCTTCTTTAGCTGCTCAAGCTAAGAAAGCTGCAGCTACTGCATAATTTATTGCGAATTAAGTAGTAGGTATAACCCATGACACCAACACAGAATGTTCCCGAAGATCGTATTCAGATTGGACAGTTACGTTCAGCATATGGATTAAATGGGTGGCTCTGGGTCTATTCCAATACGGACCCCATGAGCAACATCTTTGACTATCTTCCTTGGTACATTGAGACCAAAGAAGGTTGGCAAACAATAGATGTAAAACGCTGGAAACCGCATGGTAAAGGCTTGGTTGTTTCGTTGAAAGGTGTGAGCGATCGCACAGCAGCGGATGGCCTGGTTGGCACAAATGTCTGGATTTCAAAATCGCAACTTCCGAAAGCAGGAATGGATGAGTTTTACTGGACAGATTTGAAGGGCTTAACAGTGTTAGGTTTGGATGATGCTGAACAAGAAGTAAATCTCGGTAAAATCCATGAATTGTTTGAGACCGGTGCCAACGATGTGATGGTGGTTCACGCAACACCCGACAGCGTTGACGCTGAAGAGCGTATGATTCCATGGCATAAAGATGTGGTACAGCGAGTTGATCTTGAAGCTGGTCGTATCTACGTCAATTGGGGCGTAGATTATTAATCCTTTAAGGATGAACGCAGCAGGAAAATAGAGGAGTCTGCGATGTTTTTTGCAGTCATTACGCTTTTTCCTGAAATGTTTGAAGCGATTACAGCCTACGGTATTAGCGGGCGTGCAGCAAAACGTGAAATAGTACAAGTGACTTGTATTAATCCACGCGATTTTGCAACGGGCAACTACAAACGAGTGGATGAACGTCCATTTGGCGGTGGTCCGGGTATGGTGATGATGGCTGAGCCTTTGTCTCAAGCAATCCAACATGCCAAAAATCTTGCAGAGCAAGCGGGATGTGTTCAAGCGCCTGTGGTGTATATGTCTCCACAAGGCAAAACCTTAAACGAAGCTGCGGTACAGCAATTTGTCAAATATGACGGGCTGATTGTATTGTGTGGACGTTATGAAGGGGTCGATGAACGTTTGATCCAGCACTATGTTGATCAGGAATGGTCCATTGGTGATTACGTTTTATCTGGCGGCGAACTGCCTGCGATGGTTTTATTAGACAGTATTATTCGGAGACTTCCGGGTGCCATGTCTGATGAGCAATCACACGTTCAAGATTCTTTTGTGGATGGTCTTTTAGACTGCCCGCAATATACCAAGCCAGACCAGTTTGAAGGTTTGGATGTGCCTGAGGTGTTAAAGTCTGGGCATCATGCCAATATCGAAAAATGGCGGTTTTTGCAGCGTTATCAACGGACACTCGATCGCAGGCCTGAGCTTGTAGAAAAAGTTGAGTTGACCAAGCAGCAAAAGAAATGGCTAAAAGATTTAGATGCTTAATTTTCAATTTGAAATTTAAGACATCATTAATAGGCTCTTGATCGACTGCAGTGAAGACTGGGGTGGTCAGGGGAAAGATAAACGGGTTGATATGCGCTTTAGCCTCTGTCCCCAGCGGTAACCAGACCTCTTCTGTCCCGCATATTGGAGATACCCACATGAGTGGTAAGCATCCTTTAGTACAAATTATTGAAAACGCTCAATTAAGAACTGATCTACCTGCATTTGCACCTGGTGATACAGTTGTTGTTTCTGTAAAAGTTAAAGAGGGCGATCGTGAACGTCTTCAGGCTTTTGAAGGTGTTGTAATTGCGATTAAAAACCGTGGTTTAAACTCTGCGTTTACAGTACGTAAAATCTCTAGCGGTGTTGGCGTTGAGCGTGTATTCCAAACTCACTCTCCAATCGTAGCTAAAGTTGAAGTGAAACGTCGTGGTGACGTTCGTCGTGCTAAACTTTACTACCTACGCGAATTATCTGGTAAAGCTGCACGTATTCGTGAAAAATTACCAGCTCGTAAAGTTAAAGCTTAATTTTAAGTTTTCTCTCGAGTTAAAAAATGCGCCTTTTGGCGCATTTTTTTATGTCTGATTTTTTTTTTAGCTTTATAAACCTTGCATTTTTAAACGGTTGGCATGTTGTCGGTAAATGGCCACAGGGTCTTGGGCGAATATGCCTTGAATGCCAAAGAAATGGTTAATTTCATCAAAGTGATTGTGCTTATAATCTTGACGAATCACTTGGCCATAACGACCACTACACAGTGAGACAAGACCATCATGATCTTTGCTTTTTAATAAAGTTGTACCTAGCGCGACAATTGAGGTATCAATCACATCTAAAGGATTGGTGATTTGTTGATTGCCCATCCATGAATAATGATAAATACCATCAGCAGTCTGTTTTTGCCCCTGACTATTACAATCTTTGGGAATGGCAGCTGAACCATATTTCGCATTAAATGCAATAATACCCGTGGTGCTTAGAGATTGCATCGAGCCTTCATAATCCACGCTAAGTTTTGGATTCGACTGGATCAGTGCGATACTTTTACCGAGCAAACCAAAAACCACTTCTGCAATGGGATCGAGAAATTTACTTTCTACCATCACATCGGCCAGTTTGGTGCCTTTCATGGCTCCTGCGACCGCCGTCATGGAGGCAACTTTCTCGGGTGCAACACCTTCAATATATTGAATGGTCGGGCCGCCGTGGCTATGACCAATCAAATTCACTTTTTCCTTGCCAGTGAGGGCCATGACTTCATCAACTTGTTGTAACAGCTGTTCACCCCGAACTTCCGTCGATTCCACCGCAGACATTTCCGCTGCAAAAACCGTCGCACCATTACGTGCTAAGTCTGGCAAAATTTGATACCAATAATCTAAGCCCAACATTTGTGTACCAATACGCGAGAAGCCTAAGCCGAAACCATGTGCCATCACTAACGGGTATTGGGTAGTTGCATAATTCGATACAGCTTTTGCCTGATATTGGGTTAAGCCGGCAGCTTGCGCAGGTAAATGCGCGAATGCAACACTGCTCAGTGCAGCGAGGACGATGTGTTTAAGTTGCATTGAATATCCTTGATTATTTTTTTAACACTTTTATTTTTTTAGACAATTCATATTGTCAATATGAGGTAAATTAACAATTTTTAGTTTATAAATAAAGCAATACAGGATGAGTGGTGAGTTTTGAAATCATCAGGATTCAAGATCAACAGATAGAGATTTTAGGTAGTTATTGATATGAAAAAAGAGCGATTTTTCGCTCTTTTTAGTAAGGCGAAACTTATAAGCCTTGCAGTTTTAAACGGTTGGCATGCTGACGATAGACATCGACTGGATCTGGTGAAAACAATGATTTCAAACCCAGTACCTGATTCACTTCATCTAAATGGTTCCAGTTATAGTCATCACGGATGGTTTTGCCAAACTTGGCGTTGCAACGGGATACTAGGCCATCATTTTCTTTACCGCCATTAATCAACAAACTGGTGACCTTTAAAGCACCGTCAGGATCCAGTAAATTGGTCACTGTACCTACACCGGTAAAGGAATAGTTAAAAATTCCTTTTTCTTTCAGCATACCTTCTCCACAAGTCGTAGTTGGCATGCCAAGTGGATATTGGCTGTTAAATTTCGCAGAGCCGGCAAGGGTTAAGCTTTTTCCACCTGCAAATGAATCATGTGGAAAGCTTTTGGGATCCAAGCCTTGTGCCCAAGTAATGGCTTTAGAAACAAAATTGATTGTGCCCACGAGAGGGTCTTCAATCGCTGTACCTTCAGCAGATAAAATTAAATCTGCCACAGGAGAGCCTTTATTTGGCGCACCGACAGCAGTCAATGAGGCGACTTTGTCTGGTATTACATTGCCAACGTAGCGAATCGTTGGCCCACCATGTGAATGCCCAATAAGATTTACTTTGTCAGCACCGGTAATGGCACGAATTTCCTGTACTTGTTCTAATAATTGTTCACCACGAATCTCTGATGAGTTGAACGGTGACACACGCGTTGCCCAAACGTTGGCGCCGTTACGGGCCAAGTCCGGCAGAATTTGATACCAGTAATCGAGACCAAACTGGTCGGTTCCTACAGTGATAAAACCTGCCATGCCATGACTAAAAACAATCGGGTATTTGGTTTTTGCATAGCTTGATGTTGCTTTTCCCGTGACTTGGGTAGCATTACCTGCTTGTACTTGGCTAAAAGCACTGAGCGACATTAAGCCTGCAATTAATAATCCATATTTCATAGAAATTCCTCATTTTTTATTTATTGATGCTTTTGTTTTTAGACAATTTCCATTGTCATCATGATTATTCAACAGGGAAGAATGAAATAACGAGAAGTTCTCGATCAATGTGGATTATTGATGTAACAAATGATTGGAATGTTAATATTCATAAGAGAATGTATCTCTTATGAATATAATTGTTATAAACCTTGTAATTTTAAACGGTTGGCATGTTGACGGTAAACTGAAACAGGATCAGGCGCCAAGAATGCAGTTAAGCCAAAGAACTGGTTAATTGCATCCAGATGATTCCAGTTATAGTTGTCACGAATGGTTTTGCCATATTTTGCACTACAACGAGAAACCAATCCGTCATTATCCCCTTTAGGATCGGTCAGCTTTGCGGTAACACCCAACAACATATCTGGATCGAGTGGGTTGGTAACAGTGCCTGTACCGGAGAATGAATAAAAAGAAATACCTTTTTCAGTTGTAGGACCTTCGCCACAGGCTGTCTTTGGCATACCCAGTGGATAGCGTTTTTGGAAGTCGGTTGAACCGGCCACACTTAAACTTTTACCAGCACCCAATGAGTCATGCGGGAAGGAATTTGGATCGAGCCCTTGTGCCCATACCAGCATTTTAGAAGCAAAGTTCACGACACTAACTAAAGGACCTTCTAAGGTCGTACCTTCAGCGGCAATAATATAATCCGCAACTTTGGAGCCTTTGAGCGGGCTAGAAATGGCAGTAGATGAAGCGACTTGATACGGTGCAACGTTAGAAACATAGGCAATACTGTGACCGCCGTGACTATGACCCAATAAATTGACTTTTTTCGCGCCAGTAAGCGCTAAAATCTCATCCACTTGTTGCAATAGCTGCTCACCACGAACTTCAGAGCTATTAAAGGGTGTGACACGTGTTGCCCAAACATTTGCGCCGTTGCGTGCCAAATCGGGCAATATTTGATACCAATAATCGACGCCAAGTTCATCGGTTCCTGCACGAATCCATCCGCCCATACCATGTGCAAATACCAGTGGGTATTTGGTTTTTGCATAGCTTGATGTCGCTTTATCTGTGATTTGGGAAGCTTGACCTGCTGAAGCCGTTTGAGGCAATGCAATTGCTGCGCTCGATAATATTGCGCACACGAGTGCCTTAGAGTTCCATTTCATTGTATTTATCTCACTTTTTTTGTTTTTTTAACCGCTATGAAGCATTTTTTAGCTCTTTATTCATAACGGTTGCATAAATCAGATGATCAATCTAGTCACCTGATGGGGCTACATTGCGATTACTCGCCATATGGTAATTTTCCTCCCTGATCATGCACTGATTCAAAAGTTCCTACCCGAAGTTGTTCTTCTGGTTTATTGAAGTGCTGCGTCCGTAATTGTTGAACGGCTTTTTGTTTGGCATCATCACTCATGCCACTTTTTATAATATTGTCGCGTTCTTTCAGATAGCCATCGACCTTGTTTTTCCAGTCACGGCGTTGTCCATCTAGGCTTTCTAAACGTTGTGTGGCTTCAGGACCAACCAAATTCATCCGCATCTGATGAATTTCTTCCGCTGAACCACCACGTGCTTTAATGTCTGCAGTAAGTTTGCGTAAGTCTTCGAGTTTGTTGAGCTGCTCTAAATTTTCTTTCCAGTCTTGGGGTAATTGATTGAACAAATCTTTTAGTTTTTGTGCTTTTTGCGCTTCAGTTAAGCTCTTGTCATCCATCACCATCATGCGACTTAAGGTGTATTCATGGTAAGTATCTTCAGTGCCGAATAAGCCTTCAATTTCATAATCCGAGAAAAGCTGTTTGCGCAGATTCTTCATATTGGCAAAGATGCTTTGATAATATTTGGGATTTTCTTTATTGATATTCGGCGCTTGTAGATCACCGAGTTTTTCACGGTAATCGATATAGCGATTCCATAAATCTATAATTTGTGTGAGGGCAGGCTCTTTATAGGCTTGCTGGATATAAGCCTTAAAATCATTTTTAATCTGCTTGAGATCTTTTTCCCCATACTGGGTAATGAAATATTCAAAACAGTTGCGAGTTTGCTCATTCACAATTAAACGATTGGCACCATCGAGATGCAACTGACAGTTCACCTCAGTGTCCTGTTGGCTTTTACTCATAAAAGCCCCGCCTTGAACTAGGTTTGCTGGCGTGTTTTCAGTTAAGCTATTCCCTTGAGGATTAACAGTTTGTGCTGTACGTGTTTTTTCTGCACTCGATTGCGAGGGCGCTAACCAAAATAATAGTGCGCCGATACCCACAATAATAAGAGCCAAAATAATCCATAACTTATATTTCTGCATTTCCTATGCAACCTTGTTGTTTTGTTTTTATAAGTCTAAAAATAGAACTTAAATTTGCCATTAAAAACCTAAATGCAACGTAGAAAAGTTGTAAAGAATGGTGAGCGGTTGTTACCATGTCATCCGTTTCAACTTGCCTGATCTTTCGCTATGAAAAAGACTTCACCTAAAATTCAACGCCGGCATATTAGCGGTGTGTTTTTACTTAATAAGCCTTTGGGTATTAGTTCTAATGGCGCTTTACAGCGAGTGCGTGGCTTATATCGAGCACAAAAAGGTGGTCATACGGGTGCTTTAGACCCTTTGGCTTCCGGATTGTTGCCGATTTGTTTAGGTGAAGCGACTAAATTTTCTCACTATTTGTTAGATTCGATCAAGCGTTACCAGACCACCATCCATTTAGGTCATAGCACCACCACGGGTGATGTCGAAGGTGAGCCGTTGTTAGAACAAGCAGTTCCTGTACTGACTGAAGAAAAGATCCAGCAGGTTTTGGCAAGCTTTACAGGGGATATTCAACAAGTTCCGCCGATGTATTCCGCTTTGAAGAAAGAAGGGCGTCCGTTATATGAGCTGGCGCGTCAAGGCATTGAAATTGAACGTGAAGCACGCCCCATCACTATTGAGGCGATTGAGTTATTGTCCTTTACTGAAAATAGCCTGACTTTAGATATTACCTGTTCTAAAGGCACGTATATTCGGGTATTGGGTGAAGATATTGCCAAAGCCCTCGGCACTTTTGGACATCTGACGTATCTGCACCGGATTAAAACGGGTCAGTTTGACCTGATTCCCGAATACACCATTGAGTATCTGGAAAGTTTGACTGAACAAGAGCGTGAAGCTTTGTTGCTGCCGGCTTATGCGCCGGTCGATCATTTTCCAAAAGTGCAGGCGCCGGAAGGGCGTGCGGAATACTTTAGCCGCGGCATGGAAAGTAATATTGAACATGAGGCGGAAGCACAGGTTCTGGTTTTTGATGGTGAAAAATGTCTGGGCTTGGCAGAGATTACTGACCGTAAGCGTCTGGTACCGAAACGTGTACTGAATCTCGAATAGGCTTTGAAGACCATTTATGGAAATTGAAATTTTAATCAGCCTGTTGGTCTTTGCTTTTTGTGCGGGGGCGATTGATGCGGCTGTGGGTGGCGGTGGTCTGATCCAGATTCCTGCCATTATGAATGCGATGCCACAACTCAGTCCTGCGACTGTGTTTGGTACCAATAAGTTGTCTTCAATTTGTGGTACGGCATCGGCAGCGTGGAGCTTTGTCCGCAAAGTCAAACTGCGCTGGAAATTGCTGGCGGTCATTGCCAGCTGTGCTTTTATCAGCTCGTTTGCAGGTGCTGCCTGTGTCGCGATGATTCCAAAGGAAGTCCTCAGACCCTTTGTCCTGATCATGCTGATTGTGATTGCGATTTATACCTTCACCAAAAAACAGTTTGGTCAGGTGCATATTCGTCAGGAACTGACACCAAAAATCCTGATGCTGGCTGCAGTCGGCAGTTTGCTGATTGGTTTTTATGACGGTATTTTTGGTCCAGGAACTGGCAGCTTCTTTATTTTCTTCTTTATTCGCTATTTAAAAGCGGATTTTATTCATGCCTCGGCCTTGTCTAAAGTCGCGAATTTAACCACCAATCTGGCGGCTTTAAGCTTCTTTGCACCCACCGGACATGTGCTGTTCCAGATCGGTTTGATGATGGCTGTGGCAAATGTACTCGGTTCATTGGTCGGTGTACGTGCCGCCTTAAAATATGGCAGCGGTTTTATCCGGATTCTGTTTCTGATTTTGGTGAGCCTATTGATCTGCCGTTTGGCTTATCAAACTTTTTTCCCGTAAATTCTGCTCAATATTAAACTTTATTATACAAATTGCTTCATCTCGTCACCCACATACCGGGCATTCGCTTTTAAGATCATAAAACAGAATATCTTCACAATAATGATAAACAGTCCTTTTCAACATATCAGGTCTGTAAAAAATAGCAGGGTGATGTAGATGAATATTTTCGAAGCTTTACGTGCAAGTCATGAAATACAACGAGAACTGTCTGAAAAATTAATTAAAACATCAGGGAATACCGAAGAGCGTCGCGAGCTGTTTGAATTGCTAAAAAATGAATTATTTGCCCATGCTGTGGGCGAAGACCGTTATTTTTATATTCCTTTGATGATGACCGATTCAGGCTTAAATATTACCCGCCATGCATTGTCTGAACATCATGAAATCGATGAGTTACTTGAGCAATTAACCGAAACGGATATGAGTAATCATGGTTGGCTGGCGATTGCAAAAAAACTCTCTGAAAAGGTACATCACCATTTAAAAGAAGAAGAACATGGCTTTTTTCAGCAAGCGGGTAAAATTCTGGAAGATGAACAAAAGGAAAGTTTAGCTAAGCAATATTTAACTGAATACAACAAGTATAAAAAGTTAAATAAAGACAGTTTGACTTAAATCTCCCTAAAAAATCCTAAACAAAAAAGACGGTTTGAAGCCATCTTTTTTATATTGATCTATGGGTTATTCAGGTTGAGGATTTTTATTTCTACTCGCTCTAAACGTTACCCCCACCGAAGCAATCATGATGCAAAGTAAGGCAATACTTTGTAGAAGGGTGATTTGCTCTTTCAATAATAACCAACCTGCCAAGGCACCCAGTGCAGGGGATAAACTGGAAAGTGTGCCGTAACTGAGTTTGCTTAATCGCTTTAGTGCCATCAGGTCTAAAGCATAGGGAATCGCGGTTGCAAGCAGGGCGATGACCAAGGCTTGTCCCCAATATTGAGTTTGAATCAGTGCCGTAGGATTATGCACTGCACTGATCGGCAACATCACCATGGCAGACAGCACAATCGCAATACTGAGCGCATGCATGCCAATATTCTGACGAACTACGCGTTGCCCAAAATAAATATAAACCGCCCAGCAGATACCGGCACCTAAAGCGAATGCTGCACCTATATAAGAGAACTTATCCGCTGATGTATCTTGCCACGGCACCATCAGGGCAACCCCTAAAATAGCCAGAGACACCCAGAGATAATCAGTTTTTTGTTTGATCGAAAGCAGCGCCAGTGTCAGTGGTCCCAAGAATTCTAAACCGACCGCAATCCCTTGGGGTAATTTGCCCAATGATGCATAAAACAACACATTCATTAAGCAGACTGAGCCACTATAAAACAGCAAGTCTTTCCATTTTAGATAGGGTAAACGTTTGATGATTTTCCAGGAACGGAACATCAATACAATTAAAATGGACGCAAAGCTCAGTCTTAATGTGACCACAGTGAGTGGATCAAGTACTTCAAACAGTTGTTTGGCAAAAGAGGCACTGATCTGATACGCCACCATGGATAAAACCATGAACAGGACAGCAGTAAGTTGTGAGTTGGGCATGCTACACGCAGGATCACCGGGTTAGGTAAATCCACTGGGAAAGATGGCGCCAGTATAGCAATTCTGTTTGATTTTTGAGGGATTAGGGAATCTTAAATTTTTTAAATTTAAAGATTTGAATTTAAAAAATCAGCGCGTAAATTTAGCCTGATTAATTTGAATTTAAAGGATGTATTTTCTATTTTTCTTCAGTCTTTTTCTTGGCTTGTTGCGTGGTATAAGTACAACCAATGGAGGCTGCAATAATGGTCGCAAGTGCTAACCATTGATTCCATAATAACTGCTCGCCTAAAAATATAAATCCTGATAATGCTGCAATTGCCGGTTCCACGCTCATCAGTGTGCCGAAACTCAGCACCGTTAAATTACGCAGTGCAATCATTTCCAAAGTAAAAGGCAGGGCACTGGCAAGCACAGCCAAGATAATAAAATAAACCAAGTTTGAAGGTTCAAAAACGTTGGGTGACATTCCTGAAAATAGGGCGATTGGCATCAAACACAGCATGCCGATAAACATGCCCAAGCACACGGTATGATTGCCTGAAATACCCGAAGGTTTCTGTCCGGCAACAATATACAGTGCCCAGCAAGCGCCTGCACCCAATGCAAAAGCAATCCCGATTAAATCCAGATTTTGTGAAACCTGATCAAATGGAAACAATAAAATCAGACCAAGTATGGCCAGTCCAACCCAGACAAAATCGAATTTTTGGCGTGCGTAATACAATGCTACGCTGAGCGGACCAATGAATTCAAAAGAAACGGCAATACCGAGGGGAAGGCGATTAATCGACAGGTAAAACATGGCATTCATACCGGCTAAAGCGATCCCATAGCTGATAATGGCTTTCCATTTCACCTGTCTAAAATTAATCTGCCAAATTTTAAAAATAAGCGCCAGAATAACAGCGCCAAGCAACAGGCGCATGGCTGCAACGGTCAGGATGGGAAACTGACCGAACAGGCTTTTGGCAAGCGAGCCACTGCTCTGAACGCTGATCATTGCAATCAGCAATAACAGCAGTGCCTGAACATGTGGCGTATTTTTAAAATTCAACATTCACTAAATTTGTTTTCGATTTCTCGAATAGCGGGAGATCAGCAATAAAAGCTTTAAAAAATAAAAAACCACAGCACATTTGTGCTGTGGTTTTTTTTAAATCTTAAATTAGAACAATACGCGAACTCGGATGGTACCTTCAACGTCTTGAAGTGTATCCAGCGCTTCTTTAGAAGCAGTTGCGTCAACGTCCATGACCAAGTAACCAACGTCACCTTTAGTCATCAATGATTGACCAGAGATGTTGATGCCGTGTTCAGCAAACAGGTTGTTGATTTTAGAAAGAACGCCAGGAATGTTTTTGTGAATGTGAAGTAAACGGTGTTTACCTTCAGTCAACGGCAATGCGATTTCCGGGAAGTTCACAGCAGATAAAGTCATACCTTTATCTGAGTAAGCAACAAATTTCTCTGCAACTTCTAAACCGATGTTTGCTTGTGCTTCCATAGTAGAACCACCAACGTGAGGTGTAAGAATCACGTTGTCCAAGCCACGAAGTGGAGAAACAAATTCTTCACCGTTTGCTTTAGGTTCTTTAGGGAATACGTCAATTGCAGCGCCGGCAATGTGACCCGATTTAATCGCATCAGCAAGATCTTCAATCAGCACACATGTACCACGTGCAGCATTAATGAAGATCGAACCTTCTTTCATTTGTGCAAATTGGTCTTTGCCAAAGAAGTTACGTGTTGATGGAACGTCTGGAACGTGTAGAGAAACAACGTCAGCGTTTGCAAGTAACTCAGCAAGAGAACCCACTTGACGTGCGTTACCCATAGGAAGTTTGGTTACTGCATCGTAATAAATAACGTGCATACCCATGCTTTCAGCAAGAACTGAAAGTTGAGAACCGATTGAGCCGTAACCCACGATACCTAAAGTTTTACCGCGAGTTTCGAATGAACCAACTGCAGATTTGTTCCAGCCACCGCGGTGAGTAGAAGCAGATTTCGCAGGAACACCACGAAGTAAAAGAATTGCTTCAGCAAGTACAAGTTCAGCAACTGAACGGGTATTTGAATACGGTGCGTTAAATACTGGAATACCACGAACCATCGCAGCATCAAGATTTACCTGATTGGTACCGATACAAAAACAGCCAACAGCGATAAGCTTGTTGGCTGCTTCAAATACTTCTTCAGTCAGTTGAGTACGTGAACGAATACCGATGAAGTGAGCATCTTTTACCGCTTCTTTCAACGCTTCACCCTCAAGCGCAGTTTTACGGTAATCGATGTTGGTGTATCCAGCAGCATTTAATGTGTCGACTGCGTTTTGGTGAACGCCTTCTAACAACAAGAAACGAATTTTATCTTTAGGTAGAGAAAGATGTTGGCTCATTACGGCTCCGCTACAAAGGCCAAATTTAGTCGCGATATGATAACATACGAGAAGGGTCTATATACATTTCCTTTATGACGGAGAGCATAGGTATTTTTGCAATACATACGCCATTCCCTACAGATTTTGGTCTAACTAAAGCTGTAATATTTAAGGCGAGATTGTCAAAATGCTTATTTCCGCAGGGTTTCAGTGGAAAATGCCTTATAATGCTGCGCAGTGAAAACCGCCACAGCCATGCTGTTGCTTTTATGGTCACGCCAGTCTAAGACACCATTACATTGTTAATCTTTTTACAAATGAATGATCTATAGACCATCCACCACTTGTATATTTCTTGCTAGGTCTGCAAACGATGAATGCTCCAGTCGCTTTAACACCTGAGTTATTAAACCAATTGACAGCCATTGTCGGTGAAAACCGCATTAAAACAGATGCTGCTAGTCTCGATGCCTGGGGCAGAGACTACACCAAGCATTTTGATCCAAATCCATCAGTCATCGTTTTTCCATCTAGCACGGAACAGGTGCAGGCGATTGTTAAATTTGCGAATGAACACAATATTGCCATCACGCCATCGGGCGGCCGTACCGGTTTATCTGCCGGTGCTGTGGCATCGAACGGTGAAATTGTCGTTAGCATGGACAAGATGAACCAGATTCTTGAGTTCTTCCCTGCAGACCGTATGGTACGTGTGCAAGCGGGTGTAGTGACTGAACAATTGCAAAACTATGCTGAAGAACAGGGCATGTATTACCCAGTCGATTTTGCATCTTCAGGTTCTTCACAAATTGGCGGCAACATTGGTACCAACGCTGGTGGTATTAAAGTTATTAAATACGGCATGACCCGTAACTGGGTACTGGGTTTGACGGTTGTGACGGGTAAGGGTGACATCCTGCGCTTGAACAAAGGCATGATTAAAAATGCGACCGGTTATGCATTACAGCATTTGTTCATTGGCGGTGAAGGTACTTTAGGTTTGGTGACTGAAGCTGAAATCAAGCTTGAGCGTCAACCGCATGACCTACAAGTGATGGTATTGGGTGTGCCTGACTTTGATGCAATCATGCCGGTACTTCACGCATTCCAGAAAAAAATTGATTTAACTGCGTTCGAATTCTTTGGTGAATTGGCCATGCAGAAAGTGCTGGATCATGGTCATGTGCAACGTCCATTTGAAACGGCTTGTCCTTTCTATGTATTGCTTGAATTTGAAGCACCGTATGAACCAATCATGGATGCTGCGATGGAAATCTTCGAGCATTGCATGGAAGAAGGTTGGGTGCTTGATGGCGTAATGAGCCAAAACCTTGACCAAGTACATAGCTTATGGCGTTTACGTGAAGATATCTCTGAATCGATCGCGCCGTTCACACCATACAAAAATGACATTTCAGTGTTAATTACTCACGTTCCTGCATTTATTAAAGAAATTGATGCAATTGTGGAAGCGAATTACCCTGACTTTGAAATTTGCTGGTTCGGTCATATTGGTGATGGTAACTTGCACTTGAATATCTTGAAACCTGCTGACCTAAGTAAAGATGAATTCTTTGCCAAATGTCAGGTGGTGAATAAATATGTGTTCGAAACCGTGAAAAAATATGACGGTTCGATTTCTGCGGAACATGGTGTCGGTATGACTAAAAAGCCTTACCTAAATTACACCCGTTCTGAAGAAGAAATTGGCTACATGAAAGCGTTGAAACAGGTGTTCGATCCAAACGGTATTATGAACCCAGGTAAATTATTCGATCTTTAATATTTGACCTGTAAGTTGTTTTACCGATGACTACATAACTGTTATCGAGTCAGAAAAAAAGGCATGGCATCATAGATGCAGTGCCTTTTTTTTATGGGGGAGATTTCCCAATGTTACGTCTACTCTCTGCCTCAGTCATTTGTTTAGGGTTAATGTCGGGCTGTGCAACGACCCAAAAATTAGCGTCTAAAGTGAATCTTGGTTCATCCGGTACGCCTTTGCAACAAGTCTTGAAAGAAAGACCTGATTTGCGTAAGAACTCGGCAACGGTTGAGATTCGTCAATATTTTAACAGTGCCGAGTCACCCACTGCTGCACAGGTAAAAGTGACTGAAACTGGTTTAAAAGATGATTCGGTTCGTTCGATTCGTACCACGTACAGTTTTAAAAATGTAGATGGTGACTGGAAGAAAACAGGGACGCAAACAGAGTATCAATGTATGCGCAGCAAAAACACCAAGTCTTTTCAAAAAGCTAAGTGTTCATAATAAATATTTGATTTATAGTTGAAAATCAGGCTGTGATGCCTCATAAAAAAGCGTATCGATTGATGCGCTTTTTTGCATTTGGGGTAATAAGAACAATGAATATTTTGATTGTCGGTAACGGTTTTGATTTGTCGCACTATTTGCCGACGAAGTATGATCACTTTATGTTGGTTATGAAGGCTATTGAGAAAAAAGATTTAGAAAAGCCAATCAATGATGTTTTGTATTCTCCATTCGAGCACCCAATACATCTTGTCACTAAGTATTTTGAAATTGCACGAGCGATGGATAAAAAAACATATCAAATGAATTTTGATGATTTATTTTCTGAACTTAAAAAACCACAAGATATTAATTTTATAAAAAATACTATGCAAAATTATAAGATATCAAATATTAATTTAGCAGAGGAACAAATTAAACAGATACAGAATCAATTGAAGAAAAATAATTGGTATCAATATTTTAAGTATCATGTTCAAGAAATAAAAACTTGGATAGACTTTGAGCAAAAAATTGAAGAAGTCTTAGTTATATTGGCAAAAAGTATTGTTCAAATTGAAAAAACAGAAATAGATATAAATATAGATGAACAATTTGATCTATCTGATATTTTAAGTAAAAAGGATATTAAAACATTAAATTTTTTTGATTTCTCTAAAGATATAGGTGGAAGAGTAAGAGTAGGTACAAAAATTCATGCTCTACCAGTACAAACTTATGTAAATAACCAATTTTGTCACGGAAAGAATATTAATAATGGATTTAGTGCTACAGTATTTCTTGATTTTTTACATCAAAAATTAGAAGAGTTTATAC
This sequence comes from Acinetobacter terrae, assembly GCF_002135195.1. Taxonomy (NCBI): domain Bacteria; kingdom Pseudomonadati; phylum Pseudomonadota; class Gammaproteobacteria; order Moraxellales; family Moraxellaceae; genus Acinetobacter; species Acinetobacter terrae. The sequence goes on along the minus strand of NZ_NEGF01000010.1, from coordinate 29,584 downwards.
AAATATTTAATTTATATCTTGAATTAATTATTGATAAATTATTACCAATAAGTGGGTTATGCATAGAAAGTTTAGAATGGATTAATCCAGACAAAATATATTCTTTCAATTATACAAATACTTATCGAAAATTTTATAATCAATTGGCTAAAGCCGATTATTTACATGGAAGCTTTGGTGAAAAGCAAAATATTGTTTTAGGCGTCTCAGATTTAAACGATGAATCTTTGAAAAAATTAAAAGCATATGGTTTTACCAAATATCATCAAAAATTATTTAATGATACTGATTATTTATTTTTAGATGAATATAAGTCAGATGTTATTAAGCATAGAAAGAAAATTGAATATTTTGAAAAAGATACTGGTCATGAAATAGATAAGAAATTTGCTCGACAACAGTTAATAGAAGTTGATAGTAAACTTAATTTAAATATAAGTATTTGGGGGCATTCTTTAGATTATTCAGATAAAGACTACATGACTGACTTATTTAGTCTAAATGATGATATGGATCGTAATGTTCGAGTAATAATTTATTATTTTGATAAGCCTGCTAAGTTTTTGCTACTTAATAATCTATTAGCGATTTTAGGTAAAGATAAAGTTGAACATTGGATGAAGAATGAATGGCTTGTATTCAAGCCGAATCCTGAAATTAAATTTGGTGCAATTATTTCAGAAAAAACAGCTTAAAGACAATAAAAACGGACTCTGTTAAACTACACCTACTCAACCAAGTAGGTGTATTTGTTTGAGTATCCATCTTTGAAATCTAATTGTTTTATGAATGAAACATGATCTAAAAATCATTGTCTTGACCTTTTATTGCTTTATATATTTTTCAAAATTTATTTTTAAATCTCAATGCTTGTCATTGGGCTGACGCTGATCTCCCTAAAAATAGTGTTTAGCTCCGCAAGCCTATAACCATATGTAGAAAAACAATGCAAAAAGTTCAAACCGCCACCTTAAACCGTGCCACGCTTATGTTTCCATTGGCATTGGTCCTGTTTGAATTTTCCGTCTATATCGGCAACGACTTGGTTCAGCCTGCCATGCTCGCCATTACCAAAGACTTTGGCGTAAGCAGTTCATGGGCACCATCTTCCATGTCGTTTTACTTGTTGGGTGGGGCATGTGTCGCATGGTTGCTCGGACCATTGTCCGACCGACTTGGACGAAAAAAAGTATTACTCGCTGGCGTCATATTTTTTGTGCTGTGCTGCTTACTGATTTTACTCACTCAAAATATTGAAAGCTTCTTGGCACTACGCTTTTTACAAGGGATTGGCTTAACTGTCATTTCCGCAGTCGGTTATGCCGCGATTCAGGAAACCTTTGAAGAACGTGACGCGATTAAAGTCATGGCGCTGATGGCAAATATTTCATTGCTGGCACCATTACTCGGTCCTGTGGTCGGTGCATTTCTGATTGATCATATCTCTTGGCATTGGGGTTTTGTGGGTATCGCATTTTTGGCCTTTTTAAGCTGGTTTGGTCTAAAAGCCAAAATGCCGGACACTAAATTAAGTATTCCAAGACAGCCGATCAGCTATATTTTGGATGACTTTAAACAGGTCTATAAAAACAAACGCTTTTTAGGTATGACCTTGGCATTGCCGATGGTCAGTATGCCGCTAATGCTGTGGATTGCACTTTCACCAGTCATATTGGTGGAAGAGTTGGGCTTTAGCAGCATGCAATATGGCTTGGCGCAATTTCCGGTATTGGGTGGATTAATTCTCGGTAATATCGTGCTGATTAAAATTATCGACAAACTGGCTTTGGGTAAATCAGTGCTGATTGGTTTGCCGATTATGTTGCTTGGAACAGTCGTTTTAATTGCAGGTGTAATTTGGCAGGATTATCTGATCTGGTGCCTAATTGCAGGGATGACTCTACTTAGCTTTGGTGAAGGAATTAGTTTTTCGGTGCTTTACCGTTTTGCGCTCATGTCATCGGAAATATCTAAGGGAACAGTCGCAGCAGCCGTTTCGATGCTGTTGATGTTTAGTTTCTTTTTTATTATTGAACTGGTTCGAATCATGTATGAGCAATATCACTTGTGGGCATATAGCCTAGCGTGTTTTATTTTAATCGCGCTGTGGTTTAGCTTCCCTCGAACGATGCTCAAAGAAATTTTAAAAGAACGTGTAGAGCAGGGAAGGTTTTAGCTGCCTTATTTGTTCCCTCTCCTTGTAGGAGATGAGGAATATATTCCGCAAGGCGAGAGGTTAATCATCCTTTTACCCCTCCTTAAAGGAGGGGAATATACTGGTTTGAAATAAGTATTTTCTCCCTCTGGAGATGGGGAATATATTTCGCAAGGGATGAGGGCGTATCCTTGTTATTTGCTAAACAAACAATTCTTGAAAAAGCAGGGATTGCAGGTTATTTCCTGAAAAAGAAAATAGCCTTTTAATCAGAAACTATACCTTGGACTCAGCGATCGGCTGTTCAAAAGCCTTTAATTTGCGATCGAAAACAAAAGTGCCGAACGGTAAAATGGATGCGATTAAACCCATAATAAACATATAAATCGACCATTTCTGTTTTTCACATACCGTAAATAACACGATTAAAAATAGCATAAATAGTACGCCGTGCCCCATTCCGACATATTTCACCAAAATTGGATTGTCCAACATATATTTCATCGGCATCGCGATGAACAAAAGCAGCAGAAAGGAAATACCTTCCAAAAGACCGACAACACGTAAAGTTTGAATATTCATGGTCATGCTTAAATCAATGAGAATGAAGCATGAGTTTACTCAATATTGCAGCAGCGGTGAATGAAAAGATAAAATATATTTTAAAATATATCAAATACTTATAACCAACCATTTAACTCGGGTTATTTAATTTCCTGCTTCAGCAGTTGGCTGTGTAAATTAAGCAATTCAGGCAGCGTTTCCAGTAATAAGCTGATCTGTTTCAGTACCAGCAATAAATCTTGAGACAGCTTTTCTTGCGTACTCATCTGTTTGATTTCCTGAAGCTTGGCCTGGATTTTATCTTCAGCTAAAGGCTGTTGCTGTAATAGTACGGCGAATAAAGTGTCTTTACACCACAGCATTAAATCCAGCACTTGCGCATCCGTTACCTGTTCACGGTGACTGCCCAAAGCCGAAACATAACTCAATTGACTGTGGCTATAAACCAGATAGCGAAAGGCAGAATGAATCAGCGCTTGGTCAGGATTTGGTTCAGTACTTAAACTGGAAATCATGCTCGACAGTTCAATTTGTGCATTGTGTGCGGTGCGACGTGCCTGTCGGTAATCCAGACTGTTGTTTTTACCGAATTGGTATTGCTTCACCACCGCATCGAAATAGTCCAAAGTCGCTTGGTTACTTTTTTTGATGGTGCTGGAAATATTACGGAAGTTCCAGTCTGGCCAGATAAAACTGACCGCAAACCATGCAATCAGACAGCCTAAAAGGGTATCGACAATGCGCGGTAAAATAATGGCATAGCCTGCACCTTTTAAATTGAAAATCAGCAGAACCATTAAGGTTGCCATCAGCGTTGCCATGGCATATTTTTTGGAGCGGAGATAGAAAAAATACACGCCAGAAATAATGGTCAGAACCAGTTGTCCTTCAATACTCGGAACAAAATATAAAACTGGAATCCCGAGAAGAACCCCTAAAATTGTGCCTAAAGTACGCAGTTTTAAACGGCTTTTAGTAGCGAAATAACTGATCTGACAGACAAATAAACTGGTGAGTAAAATCCAGTAGCCATTTTTGGCGAATGGCATTAATGAGATGGCATAACCCACGGCAAATACAAAGGCAATCCGCACCGCATGACGAAACAGCGCTGAATTAGGCGTGAGGTGCTGTTTCAGTTTTAGCCATAAATCGGGCATATCATGAATATCATCATCCAGCAGATTTATATTTTCCTGATGCTGAAGATAGTTTTGACGATAATTATTTTGCTCAAGACTTAGGTTTAAAAATTGTTCCTGAATTTTTTTCAAATTACGCAAAATCAGCAGCAGGTTTTTCACTTCCAGATTCTGCGGATTTTCTTCAATCCATAAATTAATTGAGTTTTCTAAATTGGCAATCGCAATATCTGTATCCGGATTGGATTGATAACTTTGATGAGTCAGAATATCGTGCGCCAGTTTCTGACACGATAAAGCATGCAGTTTTACATTCTTTTGAATCCGAAAAATCAGGTCGGTACGGCTAAAGTTTTTATGAATATTTTCATAATGCAGATAATTGGAAGTCGCCTGCTCGTGAATGTCTTGCGCTAAAAAATAAAGGTTTAACCAGTAAATGGTATTTTTATTGGCACGAGAGGCTTTTAAACGGGTGAGTAAAGATGCCTTGGTGGTATTCAGGCTTTGTACCACTTCACTATTTTTTAATGAAAGTTCATACAGTAACGGTTCAATATTGTCAGTATTATCCGGATCAAACAGACGAGCTTTAGCCAAGAGTAATGCGGCAATGGCATTGAAGTTGGTAGCTAAATTGTCTTGGACTGCCTGAGTCGGTTTGAGTGAATAAAAGATGATCGAAGTCAGTCCATACCACACCGTACCCAGTACAAAATAACTCGGCTGTTGATACCATTCGCTATATTCACCCAGTCCAAACATGGTGTAAATGGACAATAAAATGGTGCCGAAAGAAATGGTGGCATAACGCTGTCCCAGCGCACCCATTAAAATAAAGCCAGCACTAGATAAGGATAAATACAGAATAAAAAGCAGTTTATAAGGATAGAGAAATTCAAGAATGCTGCTGACGCCAAAAAACAGAATGCAGACATAGGCCAGATTGCGTAAGCGAATACTCAGGCGATCATCAAAATCGGTCAGGGCAGTGGCAATAGCACCCAAGGTTACTGGAACAATTAACGCTTCATAACCTAAAAACAGCAAGCCTAAGGTTGTTCCAGTCAGGACAATAAAAATTTGGAAGCAATAGATCAGAATGGAATTGGATTTAAAGCGTTGAAGCAAATCTTTCAGGCTATTCACGATTCTTCTAAAGAGAAATTATTGTGGATACAGCGTGAACTTTTTTATTGGTCGTGTCAATTTATGATCGTTTTTAATTGCGGAACTTGTTTGATTTATTTCACAATTTATGCAGCTAAAAAGCAGACCTTGTGTCTGCTTTTTATTTATATTTTTGAAGGAATAATTATCGAATTAAGCCACAGGCAATACGATCTCCGCCACCACCTAAAGGTTTCGGTTGGTCGGAATAGTTATCACCACCGGCATGTACCATTACTGCCAAACCTTGAATATTTGCCAGTTTTAAACGCGGTGCTACTAAAGTAACTTTCGCTTGACCTTGAGCATCAACATTTAATACAGGTAAATCCCCTAAATGGCCGGTAAGGGGAGTGCCGTGATGGGGTGCGTGATTTGGGTTGAAATGACCACCCGCTGCAATTGCCGCACCGATTTTTCCATCTTTTTCGGCAGAGTCACAGGAACCTTTTTCATGGATATGGAAACCGTGAGGTCCAGGTGGCAGTTCAGATAAATGAGTAACAATCACTAAACCGGCTGGGCTGTCTTTGAACTGGATGGTACCAATTGCTTTACCTACCCCTTGAGCGGATACAGCATGAACAGTGACTTGATTTTCATTGCTTGAAGATGAACTGGGCGAGTGAGTACATCCGACCAGGGCAAAGCCAGCAATGGCACAGAGCGTCGTTAATTTGAACAGTGAAGACAACATTGAGTTACATCCTTTTGTTTTATTATGACCTTGACCATTCAAACAAGGCATCGGATGTAATTCAATGTTGATTAAGTATTTGAATGTATGAGTTTCTTAAACTTGAAGCTTAGGTTTTATCTGGATTTGAATCGTCTTTATCATCGTCAAGATCATAAGCCATGGTCGATTTCGGCATCATGAAGGGACCAAATTCATTGGTTTCATGTAGCCATTCACGCCAAATCGCCAGCAACACTGCAAGAATCACCGGACCAATAAACAGACCGACCAGACCAAAACTCGCAATACCACCTAGAACCCCGAACATAATCAGCAAGAAGGGAATTTGTGTGGCACCCGAAATCACCAGAGGACGAATCACATTATCCGAAGTACTGACAATACAGACACCCCAGACCATCACTCCAATGGCTTCCATGGTTTGCCCTTGTGAGAACAGCCATAATGCAACTGAACCGTAAGCAATCGGTGTTCCAAACGGAATCAGTGCCAATAAGAAGGTTACAATGGTCAGTACCATCGGGTTGGGTACACCGGCAACAAAATAACTTAAACCGGCTAATATTGCTTGCGCCACCGCGGTTAAACCGACCCCATACACTACAGCACGTGTCGTTTCAGAAATGGTATCTAAATAATGATGAATCCGTGGGCCAATAATCATTTCCAAGGCTTTGCTGACTTGGTTCAGAATGATTTGACCGTCACGGTAAAAAAAGAACAGTGACAATACGGCAAAACATAGCTTGACGATATTTTTACCAATTTCATTTAAAACGAAACGCCCGTAATTGAGATGACCCTGAATCCAACTGGAAACGGTTTGCACAATACTGTTCGGGTCAGTATTGATGTCATGTAAAGTACGGTTAATTTCCTTGCCTATAAACGGTAAGTCGCGAATAAATTGCGGAACATTTAAATGACCCGAGAACACCTGTTTTTGCAATTCATAATATAAATTTCGACCTTCATGTTGCAGCATGAAAATGCCAAAGGTCAGCGGAATACCAATCAGCAAAATGATTAGGCTGATCATGATGGTCGCACTCAGCGTGGCACGTGAGCCAGACTTGCGATAAATCCATTGATACCAGGGCCAGGTCATATAAGCAATGATGGCTGCCCAAAGTACAGGCACAATAAAATATTTGAGAACGTTCCAGCTCAAAAAAAGGAGGATGAAAAATAATCCAAATAATAATACTTTTTGTAATGTTGGCGCGTACTGTTGCACTGCATTCACTGAATTGTTTCTAAGGTCCATGCCATCTTAACTGAAAAAAAAGCTCGCGAAAATGAAAGCCGAGTAAGTTCTAGTGAATAATGAATAAACCAATCCAGTTTCTAGGCTTGAAGGCATAGCCTAGATGAGGCTAAAACCATTTAGTCGGATCATCAATAATGGCATTTAAAACTGGCTGCCACTGATTCTGCATGCTTAAATAATTTTTTTGCGTTTTATCAAACACGGTTAGACCTTGCATCGCCAACTGACTATAAGCCGTGCGTTCAGAAATCCAGGCGACAGGTTGCTGTTCAATTTTGTTGAAAAAATCCTGAATTTCTTTAGCGCTGGCACTATTGGCTTTAACGCGATTGGCTAAAAGCAAAATCTGCACTTTACCTTTACGAATACGCTTGATGTCTTGTAAATGTTTTAAGAAACGGCGAGTGCTGTCGATATCAAAAAATGAGGGTTGTAATGGGGTGATAATCGCGTGAGCTTCACCAATCAGCTGTTCTGCATGTTCACCAGAAAGTGCCCCGGGCGCATCAATAATCAGATATTCTAAATTTTTAGGCACATTATCAATCGATTTTCCAGGGCGCCAGTCCAGGCTTTGAATCGGGGCAGCATCTTCAGGGCGGTGTTTAAGCCATTGCAAAGTTGATTTTTGGTTGTCGGCATCGGCAAGTGCAACCCGATAACCTTTTTGTGCTAAAGCGGCAGCGAGGCTGATTGCGGTAATGGTTTTGCCACATCCACCTTTTTGATTTGCAATTAAGATTGTTTTCATGACCCTGACGATTTTATTCTGCTCCGCCCTAGCATATCATTGTTTGATGCGACGAATATGACACATGACAAAAGTCTTAAAGATACATGTGGCGGTACTTTTTTGGATTAGGAAAAAATAATGTCCATCTGGATGGCAATGTTGATTGGTGCGTGTATAGGGGTGGTGTTAACCACCCTAATTTTAAGCAATACCCGTAATGGACGGGTCAAAGCGGAATATGAACAATATATTGCCGAGCTAGAGTTAGAGCATCAACAGGCTTTAATCAGTGCGCAAAAGCGTAGTGTCAATACCAGTCGTGCGGTGTTAAAAGGCAAAATGGCAGAGCAGATGGCGCCAATTATGCCCGAGTTTCAATACTTGCCCAGTGATGCTAAATTCTTGGGTGATCCAGTCGATTATGTGGTGTTTGATGGTTATACCGACTTACGCGATGGGGAAGGGCGAGCTGAAGATATTGAAGTGGTGCTGATTGATATTAAAAGTGGTGGGGCACGACTCACTAAAGGACAACAAGCCATTGCCCAAGCCATTCGTGATGGACGGGTGCGTTTTGAAACCGTTCGTATCGACTTTAATGATTAATATGGTGTAGCTACAATTTGCCCATATTTAATCTGGGCAACAGACTTATTAAGCAAAGGATTGAGGCTGGGTGAATTTAACTTCTATGCTTTTTGAGCACGGGCAAAGAACATGCGACTGCCAATTTTGGGAATACCGGCTGCATCAAAATAATGCTGTTCTTTAAAGCGGAAATTCGCATCTAACAGTGCTTGTTCAATATTACGGTTGAGATGACAACCATCAGCCAAACGCTTTTGAATTGGAGTGAGTAAATTCTGTAAATGCTTAAGCGTATTGTTGTCCTGATACTGAACATGCTCAACCAAATGCAAAGTACCGGTCGGTTTCAGCACACGGTGCAACTCATTTAAAGCCTGTGGTAAATGTTCAATACTGCATAAAGTCCAGGTACTGACAATGTGCTCGATGCTGTTATCCGCAAAAGGCAGCTTTTCTGCACTCGCCTGAACATGCTGGACATGTATCGCACTTTCATGCACACGCTTGCTTGCCAGTTGATAAATATCTGGATTCGGTTCGAGTGCATATAGCGTATCGACATTTTGATAAAAAGGCAGATTCACTCCGGTACCAAAGCCAATTTCTAAGACTTCGCCTGAAATCGGTAACAGTAATTCTCGACGTTGCTCCATCAGGCTAGGCGTTTGCATCACTTGATTGAGTAAATGCGGGAAAATATGCTGTTGATAAAATTTATAAATCATCGATCGCTTAATTTTTCTTGATATGTATTTAGCTTAATGGATATTTCAGTCAATTAATAAGACAAAAAAGTGACTGAATATATCTATATTGTTACCAAGTCCATATGGTGATTTAAGTTTCATGACTTAAGATAAAAGTTGAAAATAAAGAAATTCGTTTTGAGGTATGCAGATGACTAGACAATTATTATTCAGTGCTTTACTTGCAACTTGCATGTTACAAGTGAGCGCCAGCGCATCTGTCGATCATAATATTTCCAAAGGTTTAGCGCCTGTTTCTAAAGACCAGTCGATTAAAAAGCTGCAAACTTTTAAAGGTGATTTTCGTATTTTAGGATCGAAAATTTATACCAGTGATGAGCAGGCCAAATTTTCGCCGATTGATTATGCTGTGAGCTGGGGCTTATTTGCTGAACCTCAAATTGCACGACATATATCCGTCAATCAATATGACCGTTATCTAAATTGGAAGATCGATCGTTTGCCTGTGCCGAAAGAACAAGCCATGCAGATGGTGTCGAATATGCACATCATTCCTGCAAATCCGCACATTGCCAAGAAAATTAAAAATGTAAAACGTGGTGATCTGGTGCGTTTAAAAGGTGAATTGGTTGAAATTAAAGATAAAGATTTAGTCTGGACTTCATCATTAACTCCAACCGATACCGGCGATGGCGCATGCGAATTATTCCGCGTCAGTTCAATTGAATGGATTGAAAAAGTAAAAGGTTAATTCTTTTTTAAATCCCTCCCGGCCTCCCTTTTAAAAAGGGAGGAGTAAAAAGCCTACTTTATTAAAGTGGGCTTTTTATATTCTAAGACTTATATAGAAACTTATTTTACAGTTAAAGCCTGACCTTTAAACTGAATGCCATCCCAACCATTTTGCATAAACTGGCGAATATTTTGGTGATCCGTTGACTCTGGTGTCGCTAACACCGCAGCATAATGTTCCGCGAATAAACTTAAAGTTTGCGCCAGATCTAAACTATTCAGTTGAGCAAAAGAAAACACTTTTGCACTGCCTTGATTTTCAGTGGCAGCATTGGCTTGTTGGCCATTTTTAAATGCGGTTGGTACGTGATTATAACGTGCTTCAATATACGCAATCACATCTGCAAATTTCGCTTCGCCTGCTTGAAGTTGTGCCAATAAATCTTGAGCCATAATTTTCATCAATCCATAAAAATAGTGAATTTAACCGCAAGACTATAACAATTTTTACATGTTTTATTCAGCATTATTTCTTTGTAAAAAATACAGATTCATGCAAAAGTATGGGCTTAATCATGACAAGGTTGTGGATAAAAGACATGTTGTACACGACCTGTATTGGACGAAATAAATGAGCTGGTTATTGGTGGCGATGGGTGGGGCGATTGGCGCAAGTTTGCGTTATGGCGTAGGGGTATTTTTGCTTAAACCGACAAGCGTGTTCCCATGGACAACATGGTGGGTGAATATCTCTGGCTGTTTGCTCGCCGGTATTTTCTTTGCCTATAGCCAAAAATTTCCGAGCTTGCAAAATGAAGCGCGCCTGTTTTTGATGGTCGGTATTTTAGGGGGCTTTACTACATTTTCCAGTTTTGGTTTAGAAACCTTTCAGCTATTAAAACATGGTCAGACCACACTCGCTTTGGGTTATGTGATTTCAAGTGTGATTATGGGTGTAATATTTTTGGCATTGGGTTTTTATCTATTTCAATGGTTATTACACAGCAAATAAAACCTGAATACTGTTTGAGCTAAAAAATACAATAGATAAAAAAGAAGCCCAAGCCGGAGGAGAGTGCTTGGGCTTTTCAAGTTTTAAGACTAACATTGAAATCTTAAAATAATATGAAGTTAATGTGAGCGTTTGAAACGCGCAAAACGTTTATTGAAACTTGCCACGCGACCTTCATTACTCGCTTGACGTTGCTCACCTGTATAAAACGGATGGGATGCACTTGAGACATCTAAAGTCACATAAGGATAGTCCTGACCTTGATAGTTTTTAGTTTGCTGGGTTTGCAAGGTACTGCCAATAATGAAATAGGCATCCGCATTGGTGTCATGGAACAGCACTTCACGATATTCTGGATGGGTATTAGCGCGCATGATGGACTCCAAAATTATTGTTAATGAAGATATGTTATAACATAACAATTGATTTAGCAAATAAAACCCAAATCAGAAACTGCATTTGGGTTTTATTAATTAATAGTTTATTGACGCGGTGGCACTAGTTCATCAAACAAGTCATTGAGATTGTCATGCATTTTTAAATGAATCATGTTCCAGTAATGACCTGAAACGGTACGATTTACCATCAATGTCTCGGGCGAAGGCTTAAATACATCCCAATATTTGAGTGAAGGTTTGAGCAGTTCCATGCCATCATGATGTGCTGAATTTTCTTCAAAATCATACATGGTGGTGAGGGGACGCATCAGGACTTCTAACCATTGATTATAGAGTTCAGCCGGGAATTTCCCTTGTTCTGAAATGGCATGCAAAGCATCCAGCTGTTGTTCCATCTCGACAATATTGCCTTCACGGGCAGACTGCACCAAATGTTTAAAGTGCTGCACAGTTGCACTGGATAATGTTTTTACACCGCCGTAATCGTAAATAATCACCGTGCCATCTTCACGGAAAGCAAAATTGCCCGGATGCGGGTCGCAATGGAAGCGTTTTAAATAGAAAATCTCTTGCCCAATGGCACGGAATAAACGGCGCCCTAATTCATTACGGGTTTCTTGTGACCAGGTGCTGGCAGTTTCAATACTTTCACCCTGTTCTAGGCTCAGGGTTAAAATGTGTCGTGAAGAATAGTCTTTATAAACTTGCGGAATAATAATTTTATTGTCTAGGGTTTTATGGAATGTACGCGCGACTTCTAAATTTTGCGCTTCAATCTCATAATTCAATTCATTGTCTAAACTTTCCTGAATTTCCTTGAACAGTCGATCTTGTAATTTACGATCGACTTTCAGCACACCCATTAAACGTAAAGCCAAACGCACTTGTTTCAGATCACTTTCGCAAGCTTCATCGACCCCCGGATATTGCACTTTAACCACAACTTGCTGCCCATTCGGCAGAAAAGCTTTATGCACTTGTCCAATAGAAGCTGCGGCAAAAGGCTGTTGATCGAAGTGCTTAAAGATTTGATTGAGCGGTTTACCCAGTTCTTTTTCGACTTGAGCTTTAATTTCAGCAAAAGGCATCGCAGGGGCTTGGCGCTGTAACTTGCTAATGGCACGAGCCACTTCAGGTGGAAAGATGTCTTTATATTGTGAAGCAATTTGCCCCACTTTCATGACCGCACCCTTCATTTCCCCAAGGGTATCCGCAATTTGTAGACCTATATCTTGAAAAAGTTTACTGCGCGAGGCATTTTTTTGTTCTTCATCGGCATTAAAATTTTTGATCTTATTTGAGACGGTTTTAGTTGCAATGCTCGCCGTCATACTGGCAAGTTTCATAAAGCGACGACCGGGTGTGCTAGCCGTTTTTGCCATGCGATATTCCTCAAGATCATCAAAGATGTGTTTCAATGATCATAGGCTTTAAACTCGATATTGCCTACTTTAAATTGTTAAAAGCTGCATTTTTACTGTTCGATTTTAAAAATTAAAAGTATTTTTTGCAGCTTAAATGAATGAAGTGATTGTGATTGTTTTTTATTCAGCTTATTGTTCATCTCATTCCTTTTTCATGAGAAAAGGAATGAGATCGAGATATTTAAGCAGTTTTGATCCGGTGATTAATTCGATATAAACGGGTCAATAACAGCACACAGGCAACAGTTAAACCCACAATCAAACCGACCCATACACCAGCCGCTTTCATTTCTGTAAAGCGTGCCAAGTAGACTCCAACAGGGAAGGCAATCACCCAATAGGCGATCATGGTAATCCACATTGGACCTTTGGTATCTTGCATACCACGTAGACAGCCTGCTGCACTGACTTGCCATGCATCCATCAACTGATAGGCAATCGCGAATAACAACAGATACATCGCCACTTGTGCCACCTCATAATCTGAAGTGTAAATCGAAACAATTTCAGGACGGAAGAACCAGATCAATGCCATGGTGGCGATTGCTAAAACCGTGCCGGTCAGTAATCCCAGATACTGAACTTTGCGCATCGCCAGCCAGTTTTTTTCACCATAATAAGTCCCGATACGAATGGTGAGTGCAATCGCGAGCGACATCGGAATCATAAATAACTGTGAAGTTACAGAAATGGCAATCTGGTGTGCTGCAACCAGGGTTTCGCCCAAAGGACTTAAAACAATCGCTGCGGTACTGAAAATACTGACTTCAAAAAAGATCGCTAAACCAATCGGGAAGCCGAGCTGTAAAATACGTTTTACCCAATACGGATCAATTTTTTCCCATGCGGCAAAGACTTGGGTTTTACGGTAAGCCTTGCCTTTAAACACATACATCGCCAAAGCAATAAACATCAGCCATTGTAAAATAGCTGTGGCAAAACCACAGCCGGCACTGCCTAGTTCAGGAATAGGACCTAAGCCATACATAAAAATAAAGTTCAGTGGAACCAGTGCAACCAATGCGCCCAGACTAATTGCTGTGACGGGGCGTGGATAGCCCAGTGCTTCAGAGTAGCCGCGTAGCGCTGCATACATGGTGACTGCCGGCATGCCCAAACCAATGGCATGCAAGAACAAGCTTGCTTTAGGCAATAACGCTTCAGGTACGCCCAAAACAGGCAATAAGAACGGCATGACTTGTAAAATCAGTGCGGCAATAATCCCTAAAATAAAGGCAACCCAGAGCGACTGTCGTGCAATGGTGGTAATTTTTTCAGGGGTGCGTGCACCATTGGCTTCGGCAACCAGAGGTGTGGTGGCAATCATGATTCCACTGAATAACAGCATCACTGGAATCCACAAACCCACCCCGACTGCAATGGCAGCAAGGTCAGTTGGGGAAAGATGCCCCGCCATAATGGTATCAATCAGACCCAAACCTGCTTGGGAAAATTGAGTCACCAAAATTGGAATCATCAAATGGAAGAGTTGTTTTAATTCATAACGGGTCGTTGTAAGCGACGAGACATTAGACACAAAAATTACTCATCATGTGCTTAGAATAATGAGGTGTTAGCGTTGTAAAGTGAGAAGCACACCAATAAAAATCACTACGCCACCGAATAGACGTTGCCAATTGATCGCTGTTTTTTCAGTACCCAATAAACCAAAATGATCTAAAAACATTGAGGTGACGACTTGACCAAAAACAATTAATCCTGAAAGTGTCAAAAAACCAAGTTTGGGCGCGGTATAAATGCTGAAGCTAATCGCATAGACCCCTAAAAAACCACCCAGCCACATAAACCACGGCAGTTGAGCCAAAGTTGTAAGATTAGGTTTATCAACGTTTTGAAAAAACACCAACACAGCGAGCACTATTGTACCAACCAAAAAGGAGAAAAGGGCAGCTTGCAGAGGCGAATGTAGAGATTCTCTTAACTGGCTATTAATTGCAGTTTGAAAAGTCATGGCAATACCAATACCCATGGCTAAGGGCATCAGCAAGAGTAACTGGGCTGATATTTTCATCATATTAAGCATTTATTCTTGTTGAGTTTTTCTTAGTCTAAAACAATAACACGGAGAATTTCTCAGAGTCTTGATGCAGTCATGTTAAAATATTCATCTTCCTATTTTGTTGTTTTGAGCTTATTCCTTGGCTGATTTAAATCCTGCACTTGTTCCATTGTCTTTATATATTCACATGCCGTGGTGTGTGCGGAAGTGTCCGTATTGCGACTTTAATTCGCATGCAGTACCGGATGGAAAATTGTCTTTAGATTTAGAGCAGCAATATTTACAGGCTTTGGTTGAAGACTTCAAAACCCAGCTCGATTTTGCTCAAGGTCGCCAGATTCATAGTGTCTTTATTGGTGGCGGGACACCCTCGTTAATTTCTGCCAAAGGTTATGTTTGGCTGTTCGAGCAACTGAAAAGTATTATTCCGTTTGAAGATGGTTGTGAAATTACTTTGGAAGCCAATCCGGGAACAGTGGAACATGATCCCTTTGCAGGTTATTTAGATGCAGGGATTAACCGTCTTTCCATTGGTGTGCAAAGTTTTAATACGGATCACCTAAAAAAATTAGGTCGTATTCACAGCAATGATGATGCGATCAATGCCATTCATTTAGCCCGCGATGCAGGTTTTGAACGAATCAATGTGGATTTAATGCATGGCTTACCTGAACAGACTTTAGAGCAGGCTTTACTGGATTTAAAACTGGCGGTAGAAAATGGCGCAACGCATGTGTCATGGTATCAATTGACCATTGAACCTAATACGGTATTTTTCCGTACCCAACCTATTTTACCCGTTGAAGATGTGTTGGAAGATATTCAGGAACAGGGCGAGGCTTATTTAAAGGCTCAAGGTTTTGTGAATTATGAAGTATCGGCGTGGCGTAAGGAAAAGCCTTCTGCCCATAATTTAAATTACTGGCAGTTTGGCGATTATCTGGCGATTGGCGCAGGTGCACACGGTAAAGTTACCCAACCTGATGGAGTTTATCGTTTCCAGAAAACCCGTTTACCAAAAGACTATTTAGCTAAAGTGCCGGCAGAGCATCTTCAATTTAAAAAGATTGAAGATGAAGACATGCCGTTTGAATTTATGATGAATGCACTACGTTTAAATAATGGCGTAGAAGCAAAACTTTATCACGAGCGTACAAGTTTAAACTTAGCTGATTTAGATGAACTTTTAAACTCATTACGTACACGTAAGTTGATGGTTGAAGATCAAACCCGTCTGTCTTGTACAGAGCAAGGGCATGTGTTTTTAAATTCGGTATTGGAAGAGTTTCTTTAAGAATGAAGGTGAAACTTTAAAACTTTGGATACAGGGTGAAGTCATCCGCAACTGTTTGAGGTATGAGGTGCATTGCACCGCAAGATTAAAAGTTTAATGTTTCTGAGAAGAACAGAATAATTAGACGGTATTTGACGAGTTTTGCGATGAGAACATTTGAAACATGTTTCAAGTGTTCGTAAGGTGGTTTTGTTCTTGTGCAGCAGCTTTGCTGCTCATGACGAAACTAAAGTAATGAATGAGCTTCAACTATAAAATGACGTGAAGTAGCGGTTCACAGCGGAGTCCTACTATTTGTACATCGTATAAAATGAGTTCGTTTTGTTCTTTTTAAAAAGAACCCAAAACTTTCGCCATTCACAAAACCTGTTCTGCTTCTTTAATTGACCTATTCCCTCGCAAAAACATTATTTTAAAATTTAGAGCAGGTTGTGAATGGCACTTACGCGTATCTATTTAATGAAATAAAAGATATTGGATAAAAATCGAATTCTTGATCACTCATGGATTGTGAATTTGAAATTCTAAGTTTAATAAAAATAGTGACTTAGCGCTCTTTTTATTAACGGTGTTTTGGTGGAATCGGTGGCAATTTGGGGTGCGGACCATTGTCATGGTGCTTATTTTTTAAAGCAACCTTTGTGATATTTAATTTATGTCTAAATGCTGAAGTACTTAAAATATTTCTGAAGGATGAGCCGATTGAAAATATTCAGCTTTTATCAAATTTATTTTTTATGTATTAATTTTCATTCGATAAATACGGCCTAAGAATTGTCCAGTATTTCCTATGGTATATAAAATATAGAGCTGATGGTTTTGACTATCTACCGTTAGACCTTCTGGCTCCCAATACTGGATGGCATGATTGGATAAGGAATCAAAATGACCCAGTGTCACATGATCCATTTTTTGAATCATTTTGCCGGTTAAGTCATAAACATAAATTCTTTTAGGGCCTTTGTTTTTATTTCCACTTAACAGATACACATAGGTTCCATCGGTGCTCAGGCCTTGAAATGCAGATTTGTCATGAGTGAAGCCTGAATCAATAGGCCATTCATCTTCATACAAGAAACGAATATCCGTTAAGTTTTTTTTGGTGATGAGATCTAATTTAAAAACACGGATGACATTCATTTTATGGTTATTGCCTCGCACCAGCAGATATTTTCCATCTGGTGTGATTGAAGGCATGCTGTTGGTAATCTTGCTATATCGTTTATCAAATACCTGAATGATCTGGGTATTAGTAGGCGCAGCATTGGGCATATATTGAAATTTGAGAATATACCAACCTCTATTGGGAATGCCGGCTCCTGCAGAAGCAAAAATAAAGTCACTGTGTGGATCGACTGAAATACCTTGATGACCAATAAGGGAGGAGGGTTTTTGCGCATCTTGCGCAGACCATAAATTGGAGTGGTGCAACTTAAATCTATTAATCACGCCTTGTTCAGGTTGACCCTCGACATGCGTGGTGTACAAAAGCTCGTGCCTGTGATCAAGCGCTAATCCTTGAAGAATATGATAATTGCCCAGTCCTGTTCTGATCAGTGTAATCGGCTGGGCAGCATCACCCAAGTTGGCAGGATCAGAAGAATCAAAATTTTGCTCAAGATGATGGGTATTTAGAGGGGCAGTTGCACTATAAGTCTGATAAAAGCGACTCAGAAACGAAAATAATTTTTTCATCTAAAAGGCCACCGGGTTGATTTTTTATTATTCTATGCTTTTGGAAATTGAGCTTGCATTGAGATTATTGTAGCGTATAAAAAAGAGCGCCAAAGCGCTCTTTTATTTTGACTCAAACTTTACAGCTTAGTAGTCAAAACTAAAGTGTTCAGGTGCTAAAGAAATCATGGTTTTCGATGGATTCACCATAGCTTCGGCATGACCTTGAGTACGAGGCAATATACGCTCAAAGTAGAAATCGGCAACTTTGATTTTTGCTTTATAGAATTCAGGCGTTTCTGCGCCGTTACCCGATTCTAATTTTTCAGAAGCGACAGCAGCTTGTTGCGCCCAATAGTAAGCCATCATCGCATAACCAGAGAACATCAAGAAATCTACAGAAGCTGAAGAAACGATGTCACGGTCTTTACGTGCTGCAAGCATGATGCGTACGGTTAAAGCGTTCCATTGTGCACAAATCTTGGTTAAGTCCCATGCAAAACGGCGCATGTATTTGTTGCGTGCATGACGACCGCAGAAACGTAAGATTTCAGCAGTATAGTCACGAACTACTTTACCTTTAGAAGAAAGCAGAACTTTACGACCAATCAGGTCGAGTGCCTGAACACCCGTTGTACCTTCGTACAGGGTCGCAATACGTGCATCACGTACAATTTGTTCCATGCCATGTTCTTTAATATAACCATGACCACCGAACACTTGCATACCGTGATTAGCCGCTTCAAGACCCAATTCAGTCAAGAAGCCTTTCAAGATTGGAGTGTAGAAACCAAGTTTGTCATCATATTCTTCAAACTTCGCTTGGTCGCCTTGAGTCAGCGCATCGGTCATTTTGTCCGCAAGCTGCGCAGCATGATAAATCATGGCACGACCACCTTCCGCAATGGCTTTTTGCGTCAGCAGCATACGGCGCACATCTGCATGGTGAATGATCGCATCTGCCACTTGTTCAGGGTCTTTCTTGCCTGATAGCGCACGCATAGACATACGCTCTTTGGCATAAGGTAATGCCCCTTGGAAAGACAATTCTGCATGTGCAATACCTTGAACCGCTGTACCAATACGTGCAGTGTTCATAAAGGTAAACATGGCATGTAAACCTTTGTGCGGTTCACCAATCAGGTAACCTGTCGCAGCATCAAAGTTTAATACGGCTGTTGCTGAAGCACGGATCCCCATTTTGTGTTCGATTGAACCACAAGTCACAGGATTGCGTTCACCCACGCCACCCTCTGCCGTTGGGATAAATTTCGGTACGATAAACAGCGAAATACCACGGGTACCTGCAGGTGCATCTGGAAGGCGAGCCAGCACAATATGGACAATATTTTCAGTCAGGTCATGTTCACCTGCAGAGATGAAGATTTTGGTCCCGGTGATTTTATAGGTACCATCAGCTTGCGGTTCAGCTTTAGATTTTACCTGACCCAAGTCAGTACCACATTGTGGTTCAGTCAAGCACATAGTGCCCGACCAGGTTCCCGCAGTTAAATGCGGCATGTAGGTATTTTTTTGTTCTTCAGTCCCGAACTGCATGATGGTATTCATACAGCCCATGCTCAAACCTGGATACATGGTGAATGACCAGTTTGCAGTACCCATCATTTCAGATTTGATCAGGTTAAGCGACATCGGCAAGCCTTGACCACCAAATTCTTCAGGATAAGACAGACCTTGCCAGCCACCTTGCACGAATTGGGCATAGGCTTCTTTAAAGCCTTTTGGTGTTTTAACTTCGCCATTTTCAAAATGACAGCCTTCTTCATCACCAGACTGGTTTAAAGGAGAGAGTACGTTTTCACAAAAATCTGCTGCCCCTTCAAGAATCATGTCTACAGTGTCAGGATCGGCAGCTTCGCCATTTGATAAAGTTTTGTAATGTTCTGGGTAATCAAAAACTTCATTCATTAAAAAGCGAATGTCGTGTAAAGGAGCTTTATAAGTTGGCATAATGTTAATCCTAATTTAGAAATAGTTTTGGATTATCCGAATCGATAGTTTGATTATTCACATTGTTCATCAAAATACATTGATGGTGTAGCCTGGGAAAAATGTCAGAAAGGCGAATTATAAGTGGATGAATTTAGCTATTAATGTAACTGATTATATTGTTGGGTTTACATTTTTAATGTATTTCATGCAAAAAAATATTGTAAATAATAATTAAATTAGAGAGTTAGTGTCTGTCTTAAGTTTTCGATAGCTGAATATTTTAATCATTTTAATGAGCTTTAATGAATGAATCATGATGTCATAAAAGCCAGTTTAAAGACATTTTTTTTTGTGGGTAATATTGAAAAGAAGCAAGGGTTTACTTCTTTTCAATCGCTTTATTTCAAACTGTTAAAGAAAATCTTTCAGGGCTGGCTTTATACCGTTCCAGATTGAGAATGACTCAATCGCTTGGCCCACCAGCATGCCATAACCTTCTGAGGTCGGAATGCCACGAGCTTTGGCTTGATCCAAAAAGCTCGATGGTTTGCCATAGGCCATTTCATAGGCATATTTAAATTGTAAAGATTCAGGTAAAACCAGAGCATCGCCACTTAGGCTGGCAGATGTCGCATTAATCACAAGATCAAATTCACCCGCCAAATCATCTAAAGAGATTGCAGCAAGTGTTGCTTGGGGAACGGCATCTTTTAAATCGTCAACCAGTTGTTCGGCACGGGCAAGAGTACGGTTGGCAATTACGATTTTTTTCACGCCAGCCTGAATCAGAGGATAGATCACACCACGTGTTGCACCACCTGCACCAATAATCAAAATATCGGTATTGTCCAGGTTCCAATCCAGGGCTTTAATCGCATCCACTAAGCCTTGACCATCGGTGTTATCACCATGCAGCTTGCCATCTTGCATCCACAACGTATTTACCGCTTTGGCAATTTTGGCACGTTCCGTCAGGACTTGACACTGTGCAAACGCTTGTTCTTTAAAAGGCACGGTCACGTTCATGCCGATGCCACCCTCGGCAAAGAACGCCTTGATATTGGCTTCAAAACCATCAAGAGGCGCAAGACGCTTGCTGTAATTCAGGTCAATCCCTGTTTTTTTGGCAAAAGCATGATGAAGTTCTGGCGAACGTGACTGTTCGATTGGATGACCAACCACCGCGAATTGTTTGCTCATTTCACAAAGTCCATGTGCGGAAATGGCATTCAATATACGTGATTTTTAAACAAGGCTAAAGGCAGAAGAAGGGAAAAAATGAAAAGTTAAGCAGGCATAAAAAGTAATTTAGTGAGGTTCAGAGAATTAAAGCGGATTGAAATAATATTAAGGATTACAGATTTCGTGAACCATATCTTCTAGCCACATTGCTGCGGTAAAAAACAAGGCAAACCCTGCAAAGACACTAAATGTAATCGATAAACTATCAGAAAGGCTATTGTCTGATGAGAATGTGATGGCGATGGAACATAGGATTAGGGTGAAAATGAACCAAAATAGAATCACCTTGTGATTTAAAATTTTATCTAACATTGTAGGTTTCCTAAAGCACGATTTTTTTAATTGATATGTGCTTTTTAAATATGTGTGAATAGTAAATTGAATTTCTTAGTATAAACGATTTTGTAAAATCTACAGAGTCTAGTGCTGTAAGGAAATATGTCAGTAGAATTATTATAAGTAAAATATGATGAATTTTTTATGACATGAAAATATTGATTTAAATTTTTTTATTGTTCTAAGCATCTAATTTTATGTACAAATAAAATTATGAATATAAAAAATCCCTTCATCCAAAATGGAAAAAGGGATTAAAGATTTTAAATATATTTTTAATTATTGAAGTTCAGCTAACCAATCCTGTGGTTTTAAATAATAGTCAGTTAAGCGTTTTTCAGCAGAATTTTCTTCCCATTCCGGACGATATGACCAAGCTGCAAGTGGCGGCATACTGACTAAAATCGATTCAATACGACCGCCGGTTTGTAGACCAAACAAGGTGCCACGGTCATAAACCAAATTATATTCCACATAACGACCACGACGGTAGAGCTGGAAATCACGTTGCGCTTTGGTATAAGGCTGATTTTGATGGCGCTGGAAAATTGGCAAGATCGCTTCCAAATAACCATTACCGACTGCTTGAATGTATTTAAAACAGGTTTCAAAGTCCCACTGATTTAAATCGTCAAAGAACAATCCACCCACGCCACGTTGTTCATCACGATGTTTTAAATAGAAGTAGTCATCACACCATTTTTTGTGTTCCGCATAAATCGCGTCACCAAATGGCGCACAAAGATCATGGGCTTTTTGGTGCCAGGCCAATACATCTTGATCATCCGGATAGAAGGGGGTTAAGTCAAAACCGCCTCCAAACCACCATACTGGATCTTGTCCTTCAGGCTCTGCCACAAACAAACGCACGTTGGCATGTGAAGTTGGAACATTGGGGTTCTTTGGATGAATCACCAAAGATACACCCATGGCCTGCGCTTTCGCACCGGCAATTTGTGGATGACGTTCAGTTGCAGACGCCGGTAATTTTGAAATATTGATGTGAGAAAACATCACACCACCTTTTTCAATCACGGTGCCATTTTGCAAAACACGTGAACGGCCGCCACCACCTTCCGGGCGTTCCCAATCATCAATCTCAAAATGAGCAGTGCCACCGCTCTCTAATTCTCGTTGTTCTAAACCTGCACAAATACGTGCCTGTAAATCGAGGAGAAATTCGCGAACGCGTTGAATATCAGCGGAATTAGGATGCTGCATCAGAACCCTCATGGGGAAAGATAGAGAATGCATACATCAAAACATAAAATCATAAAAAAATTAAGGGATTTTTACCAATTGATCTCATTGGGAAAAGCAGTGATGCTTTTTTAAAACGGAAAATGAATTCAAGATATTCCGACTAAAAGGCTGGGTTGAATTCATGGATCAAGCTCAGCACAATAAGGAAAAGCCGACCGTTCATCTTAGGTCAGCGTGGTTAATTCAAATGGGGCAATCTTGATGTCAAAGCCGGCAAGTTCGTTAATTCAAAAATATAATGTTCCGGGGCCGCGCTATACCAGTTATCCGACGGTGCCATATTGGCAAGAGGAGTTGTTTTCTTTACAGCTTTGGAAAGAAACATTAAAACGATCTTTTGATGAATCCAATCAAAGCGAGGGGATCAGTTTATATATTCATCTGCCATTTTGTGAAAATTTATGCACCTTCTGCGGCTGTCATAAACGGGTCACCAAACGCCATGAGGTGGAACAGCCTTATATACAGGCAGTGCTGAAAGAGTGGGATTTATATTGCCAGTTGTTGCAAGACAAACCGGTCATCAAGGAAATTCACTTGGGCGGGGGAACGCCGACGTTTTTTTCAGTACAACATTTACAACAACTGATTCAAGGCATTCTGTCTAAAGCCGAAATTGCACCCCAGCACGAATTTAGCTTTGAAGGACATCCTAACAATACGACCAAAGAGCATTTACAAGCCCTGCATGATTTGGGCTTTCGTCGTGTTAGTTATGGGGTGCAAGACTATAACGAAAAAGTGCAAAAAGCTATTCACCGTATTCAACCTTATGAAAATGTGCAACGTGTGACTGAGTGGGCACGTGAAATAGGCTATGAGTCGATTTCACATGATCTGGTGTTTGGTTTGCCGTTCCAGAATCTGGAAGATGTGCTGAATACCATCGACCAGACCAACCGTTTAATGCCTGACCGTTTGGCCTTTTATAGCTATGCACATGTGCCCTGGATTAAGGGCAATGGTCAGCGTGGTTTTAAAGATGGCGATGTACCCAAAGATGAGTTGAAGCGCCAATGCTATGAGGAGGGTAAAAAGAAATTACTTGCACATGGCTATCATGAAATTGGCATGGATCATTTTGCCTTGGAAAAAGATGGTATGTATCAGTCTTTTCAGCAAGGGACTTTGCATCGTAATTTTATGGGCTATACCGCGTCAAAAACGCAAGTGATGATTGGCTTGGGCATTTCATCGATTAGCGACAGCTGGTACAGTTTTGCCCAGAATGAAAAGAAACTGGAAGACTATTACGCACGTTTAGAAAATAATGAAATTCCGGTGTATCGAGGGCATGTGCTCAACACAGAAGATTTAATGATTCGTAAACATATCCTGAACTTGATGTGTACGTTTACAACTTCATGGTTGGATGCTGAGATGCAATTTCATGAAATTGATGAAGTATTGATGCAACTTGAAGAAATGCAGCAGGATGAACTGATTAAAATCGAAAACCGGTCGGTCACGATTTTAGAAAAAGGCAAACCCTTTGTACGCAATATCTGTATGGCGTTTGATTTGCACTTAAAGCGTAAAAAGCCTGAAAACCGGATTTTCTCGATGACGATTTAATGTTATTTAATCCCTCCAACCTCCCTTTAAAAAAGGGAGGCTTTTTCCCCTCTTTTTCAAAGAGGGGTGAGGGGAGATTTTATAAAAAAGATTTTTTAAAAATCGCCTTTTTTATACATATGCGCCATACGTTCATGTTTGGTTTTTAGATATTCTGCATTGAACGGATTTAAGCCCACGGTGAGGGGAACACGATCTACCACATCAATCCCCAGTTCTTCTAATGCTGCAATTTTTGAAGGATTGTTGGTTACCAGTTTGACCTGTTTGATCTTTAAATGATCAAGCATGATCGTGCACATGTCATAACGTCGTGCATCTGCAGGTAAATTCAACATCAGATTGGCATCCACGGTATCATGTCCCTGATCTTGCAGGGCATAGGCGCGAATTTTATTGGTCAGTCCAATGCCACGACCTTCCTGGCGCAAGTATAAAATCACGCCTTGACCGACTTCATTAATGAGTTTCATGGTGGCCTGGAGTTGTGGTCCACAATCACATTTCAGTGAGGCAAAGGCATCACCAGTTAAACATTCGGAGTGAATACGCACCAGTACCGGATCGGTCGGTGGGGTATCGAGTCCTTTAGAAAGTGCGACATGTTCTTCACCGGTTTGAGGGTCTTGAAATACAGTGATTTTAAATTCACCAAAAGCGGTTGGTAATCTTGAAGTTGCGACAAATTCTATAGGCACTGCTTAACCCGTCAAATAGTTCATTAATTGGCTAAAGTATAGCGTAATGCTTGGACATTGGTAGAATTGCTATGATGAAATTATGCAGAAGATTTTCTTTTTTGTATAAAGCGAACGATAATGGTTGATAAATAGTAAGATTATTCAGGATAATCTCGCTCATGAACAAACACCCAGTATAGAGATCTACCTCTAAACTGCATCGCTAGAAATGTGGCTGATTTAAAGGTGATACAATTCGACACTTGCTTGTGCTCGAATAACCCATTTACCTAGCTTAGGATTTGCCAGGCTTTAGAAGGCTTTGCCATTTATGTTGTATACAGAAATACCGACTCATCGCCCTGTAACACCGTTGCTGGATGTGATTGATCATCCGCAACAATTAAGATTGCTCGAGCGCAGCCAATTAGAAAAAGTGGCGGATGAGTTACGTCAGTACATTTTGTATGCAGCAGGACAAAGTGGCGGGCATTTTGGTGCCAATCTGGGTGTGATCGAACTGACGGTGGCTTTGCACTATTGTTTTAATACCCCGCATGACCGCCTTATTTGGGATGTCGGTCATCAGGCTTACCCGCATAAAGCTTTAACGGGTCGCCGTGAGCAATTGATCACCATTCGCGCCAAAGATGGCTTGGCAGCTTTCCCATCCCGTGAAGAATCAGTTTTTGATACTTTTGGGGTAGGCCATTCATCAACAGCAATTTCAGCTGGACTGGGTATGGCACTGGCACGTCGTTATCAAAAAGACCCCTGCGAAGTGGTTTCGATTATCGGTGATGGCGCAATGACCGCAGGTATGGCTTTTGAAGCCATGAATGATGCGGTGGCACACAATGCTGATTTAATCGTGGTGCTGAATGATAATGACATGTCTATTTCATGCAGTACCGGCGGTTTTGCCAAACACCTGGCTGCCATTTGGGAACGTGGTCATTCGGTGAATGTGTCCGATGAGGGTGATGCTTATATTCAGCCGCATCCTGCATGGACTTATAATTCTCGTTTGCATAGTGCAGCAACAGATGCTGCAGACAACTTATTTAAAGCCATTGGTTTTGACTACTTTGGTCCTTTCGATGGTCATGATGTCAATCAACTGGTACAAGTCTTTGATGCACTCAAAAAACGTAAAGGTCCACGTTTAATTCATGTCTATACCAAAAAAGGTAAAGGCTTTGCACCTGCGGAAGCCGATCAAATTAAATATCATGCAATCAGCAAAATAAATTCAACGCCTGCCGTAAATACAGCCCCTAAATATTCGGATGTGTTTGGACAGTGGCTATGTGACGAAGCAGCACAGGATGATCGCTTACTCGCAATTACACCGGCAATGTGTGAAGGCTCGGGTATGGTAAAGTTCGCCAAGCAGTTCCCTGAGCGCTTTTTTGATGTCGCAATTGCTGAACAACATGCTGTGACTTTGGCTGCCGGTATGGCATGTGAAGGTTTAAAACCAGTTGTTGCCATTTATTCGACCTTCTTGCAACGTGGTTATGATCAACTGATTCATGATGTTGCCTTGCAAAATCTGGATGTGACCTTTGGCATCGACCGTGCCGGTTTGGTGGGTGAAGATGGCCCAACTCATGCCGGTGCTTATGACTATGCTTTTATGCGTACTGTACCAAATATGGTAATTATGGCGCCTAAAGACGAAAATGAATGTCGCCAGATGTTACATACAGCTTATCAATACAATGGTCCTGCGGCTGTGCGTTATTCGCGTGGTAATGGTGTCGGTGTTGAAATACAACAACAATTGACTGCTTTAGAGATTGGTAAAGCGGAAATTGTGGCCAGTTTTAATGAACAGCAAGATGAACAAATTAGTATTCTGGCATTTGGCAGTCGTGTAACGGTTGCGATTGAAGCAGCACAAGCATTGGCACAAGTACATGATGTGGGCGTTCGTGTCGTCAACATGCGCTTTGTGAAACCTTTAGATGAACAGATGATTGCAGCACTTGCGAGCACCACCAGTTTATTTGTGACGGTTGAAGAACATGCGGTTATGGCAGGTGCGGGTAGTGCAGTAAATGAATATCTGGCTCAAGCACAAATTGTTAAACCGACTTTAAATTTAGGCTTGCCTGATATTTTCATGCATCAAGCTTCACATGCACAAATGTTGCAACAGGCTGGACTTGATGCCAAAGGCATTGAAAAATCGATTGAATTAGCCTGGCTAAAGCTTGTGCAAACCGTTTCATCATGATGAATTAAATTTTAGAAACATTTTTTCCCCTAAAAGCCCTCATATTTGCTAAAATGTGCGGGCTTTTATGCATTATTCTTTATCAGTTTCTTTAAATTTGTAGTGGGTGTTCAATGGAACCTATGGTGGTTATGGCTGCGCGTGCGGCTCAATTAGTTGGTCAAGAGCTTTTAAAAGCGCATCAAAATCGTCATAAACTCGATCTACAAGTCGAAGAAAAAGGGATTGATGGTCCAGTAACGCGTGTAGATCGTTATTTGGAACAGTTGACTATCGATACTCTACGTAAAAGCTATAAAAACCACAGCTTCCTTGGTGAAGAGTTTGGTATGCAAGAAGGTCAAGGTCACGACGCTGATTGGTGTTGGGTGATCGATCCTTTGGACGGTACTTTAAACTTCATTAACGGTTTTCCACATTTCTGTATCTCAATTGCAGTTCAACATAAAGGCGTAACTCAACACGGTGTTATTTATGACCCTGTGAAAGACGAGCTTTTCTCTGCAAGTCGTGGCCGCGGTGCCATGATGAATCAACGTCGTATTCGCGTAAATATTAAAGACAGCCTAGACAAGACGTTCTTGGCTGTAGGTCATGCTTACCGTAATAAACGTAACGGTGAAGTGGTTTCTTATGCGAAAAACCATTTTGATTCATTATTAAACGTGACTGAAGCGGGTGCACAATTCCGTCGTTCAGGTTCTGCTGCGTTAGATTTGGCTTATGTTGCTGCCGGTCGTTTTGATGGTTACTTCGAACTTGGTTTGAAACCTTGGGACATCGCTGCAGGCGAGTTACTCGTAAAAGAAGCAGGTGGTACTGTAGTGGATGCACGTGGTGGTGCCGATTCTATGGACAATGGTCAAGTAATTGCTTGCTCTATGAAAATGCTAAAACCTTTAATGCAAGCTGTCGTTCCAGCTTGGGGTGAAGCCGCAAAGTAATACCGATTTAATCGAGTGATATGACAAAGAAAAGCTCTCCATGTGAGGGCTTTTTTATTGTCAGGCAAAGTTGATATTCATCTTTAACGCTGGTTTTGATCGCGTTTAAAGAGACTTTATTAAAAAAGGTATGATTACTGAGAAATTTACGATTAAAAAATAAACAAAATTGAGTTGTAAAATAGACTGTTACTGAAAAAAACAGTACCAATGCATAATTCAATCGAAAAAAATGATTACTTTTTAAAATTATTCTGTTATTATGCCGCCACGCACTTAAATTTCCGTTCTTTACCTGAACATTATCTTCTAATCATTGTATGCGCGTCCTGTCCATAGAGAGGACATATCCTTCGCGCCCCAATCGCTTAAGCGATTCCTTCAGGTTTGCGGCCGTAATCATATACGTGCGTTATATCCACATCGACGTTATTCGGATCGCTGCTGAATCCTTATTTTTTCAGCTCTATTTGCTGTGCCGCTTTTTGCCGATGTCCATATTGTAATTTATTAAATGGAGCACCCACTTCAGGGTGAACACTCTCTATGAGCAAAACTTTTGCTGATTTTTCCCTCGATGAGTCTTTAACACTAGCGATCGAAGGTTTAGGCTTTACTACGCCAACTCCTGTACAAGAACAAGCAATTCCAGCTGCACTTGAAGGTAAAGACCTTCTTGTATCAAGCCAAACAGGTTCTGGTAAAACTGCTGCATTCTTGTTACCTACTTTAAATGGTTTAGCAAATCAAGATTCGCTTATCTCATTTAAAGACCGCATGAAAGCGGTTACTCAACCGAATATCCTTGTGATTTCTCCTACTCGTGAATTAGCACAACAAGTATGCCAAGATGCGATTGCATTGGTTCGTCATATGAAAGGTGTTCGTGTTGCTGCGATCATGGGTGGTATGCCTTTCGGTAAACAAATTCAACAATTAAAAGGTGCACAAGTTGTAGTTGCGACTCCAGGTCGTTTACTTGATCTTGTAAACCGTCGTCAACTTAAACTTGACATGGTTGACGCGTTAATCGTCGACGAAGCTGACCGTATGCTTGACTTGGGTTTCTCTGAAGACCTAGAAGCAATTGGTGAATTAGCCGCTAACCGTAAACAAACGTTAATGTTCTCTGCAACTTTTGCACCGCGTATCATTACGCTTGCAGAACGCATGATGAATGATCCTATGCGTATTGCGATCGAAACTGGTCACTCTACAAATACAGACATCACTCAAACATTGCATTGGACTGATGGCTTTGAACACAAGAAAAAATTGCTTACTCACTGGTTATCTGATGAATCAGTAGATCAAGCAGTTGTGTTTGCAAGCACTCAAGAAGATACAGACATGCTGGCTGAAGAACTTGCTGAAGCAGGTCTATCAGTTGTAGCACTTCATGGTGCTATGCCACAGACTGTTCGTAACCGTCGTTTACGCAGCATCCGTGAAGGTCGTGCAAAAATCCTTGTTGCTACAGACGTAGCGGCGCGTGGTCTTGACGTACCAACAATTTCACACGTAATCAACTTCGGTTTACCGATGAAAAACGAAGACTATGTACACCGTATCGGTCGTACAGGTCGTGCCGGTCGTACAGGTAATGCAATTACTTTGGCGACTTACCGTGAACGCGGTAAAATCCGTGCGCTTGAAGACTTCCTAGATGCACGTTTGAACGTGTCTGAAATTGAAGGTCTTGAGCCATCTCCACCTCCTGCACGCGGTGCTCGTGATGGCGGCGGTCGTGATGGCGGTGGTCGTGG